>JAYUUH010000248.1:0-14085 GCA_043754745.1 Lysobacter sp. | reverse complement strand
AGGACGACCCGCACTACGCCCGCATCCTGCTGGGACTGGCGCGCGACAAGGGCTTTCGCGGCATCGTCGCCAACAAGGGCGCGCTGGGCCTTTCGCTGGCCCGGCAATGGCGGCCCACCGCCATCTCGCTGGACATTTTTCTACCCGACATGCTGGGCTGGACGGTGCTCAACCAGCTCAAACTCGACACGGCGACGCGCCACATTCCCGTGCAGATCGTCAGCGTGGACGAAGGCCGCGTCCATGGCCTGGCCCATGGCGCCTTCGCCTATCTCGTCAAGACCGCCACCACCGACGGCGTGGAGGCCGCGTTCGAACGCATCAAGGCGTTCATCGAACCGCGCATGAAACGACTGCTCGTGGTCGAGGACAACGACATCGAGCGGCAGGCCATCGTCGAATTGCTGGGACACGACGACATCGAGCTGCTCTCCGTCGGTACCGGCACGGAAGCGCTGCAGGCGTTGCATGCGGCGCCCTTCGACTGCGTCGTGCTCGACCTGAGCCTGCCCGACATGAGCGGGTTCGAGCTGCTCGAGGAAATGCACCGGCAGCCGGATCTGGCCGAGGTGCCCGTGGTGATCTTCACCGGCAAGGATCTCGACGCGAAGGACGAAGCGCACCTGAAAACGATGGCCAAGCGCATCGTCATCAAGGACGTGCAATCGCCGGCCCGCCTGCTGGACGAAACCGCGCTTTTCCTGCACCGCGTCGTCACGGGACTGCCGCTGGACAAGCAGGAGATGATCGAAAAGCTGCAGCATTCCGGCGAAGTCCTGCGCGGCCGCAAGGTGCTGGTGGTCGACGACGACGCGCGCAACATATTCGCGCTGACGACGATGCTCGAGAACGAGGAGATGGAGGTCATCAGCGCCAACAACGGGCGCCGCGCCATCCAGCTCGTCCGCGACACGGCCGATTTGAGCGTCGTCCTGATGGACATCATGATGCCGGACATGGACGGTTACGAGACGATCCGGGAGATCCGCGGCATGCCTGAATTCCGCGCCTTGCCCATCCTCGCGTTGACGGCCAAGGCGATGAAGGGCGACCGCGAGAAGTGCCTCGACGCCGGCGCGAGCGACTACATCGCCAAGCCGGTCCACACCGATCAGTTGCTGTCGCTGCTGCGCGTGTGGTTGTTCCGATGAACACGATCCGCGGCAAGGCGCCATCGTCGACGGTGTCCGGTTCCGCGCCGGCGGATGCCGGCGGCCTCGACGGTCCGATCAATATCCTCATCGTGGACGACGAGCAGAAGAACCTCACGGTGCTCGAGACGGTGCTCGACGATCCCGACTACCGCCTGGTCCGCGCCGATACGCCCGACAAGGCGCTGCTGGCGCTGATCGCCGAAGAGTTCGCGCTGATCATCCTCGACATCAACATGCCGGGCATGAGCGGATTCGAACTCGCGCAGATGATCCGCGAGCGCAGGAAAACCGCGCGCGTTCCGATCATCTTCCTGACCGCCTATTACAACGAAGACCAGCATATTCTCGAAGGCTACGCCGCGGGCGCCGTGGACTTCCTGCACAAGCCGGTCAACCGGACCATCCTGCGATCGAAAGTCGCGACATTCGCCGAGCTGCATCGCAGCGCCCGCGCCCTGCAACGCGAAGTCATCGAGCGTCGCCTCGCGCAGGAACAGCTGCGCGCGATGAACGAAACGCTCGAACAGCGCGTCGTCGAGAAGACCGAAGCCCTGCGCGCGACCGATGCCCAGCTGCACGCGATGATCGACGCGCTGCCGGCCGCGATCTACGCCACCGATGCCTCGGGTTACCTGACCCATTTCAATCCCGCAACCGCCGAGCTGTCGGGGCGGATGCCGGAAATCGGCGTGGACCAGTGGTGCACGACATGGAAGCTGTTCAAGGCCGACGGTACGCCGTTGCCGCACGACGAATGCCCGATGGCGGTGGCGATCAAGGAGGGGCGGATCATCCGGGGCATGCAGATCATCGCCGAACGGCCGACCGGGGAACGCATCTGGGTCACGCCGTATCCGACGCCCCTGCGCGACATGGCCGGCGAAATCGTCGGTGGCATCAACATGCTGGTCGACATCACCGATGCCAAGCGCGCCGAGGCGGAACTGAGCACCGCCAAGCTGGCCGCCGAAGAAGCCAATGCCGCCAAATCCGATTTCCTGGCGCACATGAGCCATGAGATCCGCACGCCAATGAACGCCATCTTCGGCTTCACGCAATTGCTGTCGGAGTCCATTCAAGCACCATTGGAGCGCGGCTGGATCGCGGCGATCAAGAAGAGCGGCGAGCTGCTGTTGTCGGTGATCAACGACGTGCTGGACCTGTCCAAGATCGAAGCGGGAAAACTGGACCTCCATCCGCAACCGACCAATATCGTCGACATCCTCGACGACATGGTCGCGATGTTCGCGCCACTGGCGGCGGAAAAAGGCATCAGGCTCGTGCGGGACATCGATGTCGACCCGGAACCCGTACTGCTCGACACCCAGCGCGTGCGCCAGGTCCTGATGAACCTGGTGAGCAACGCCGTGAAGTTCACCGAGACCGGCGGGGTCACGATCCGGCTGGAGGTCGCCGACGGCGAGACCGCAGGCCTGCGGAATATCGCGCTGGTGGTCGCGGACACGGGCGTAGGCATCCTTCCCGCGGAGATTTCCAGGATTTTCGAGCCTTTCTGCCAGGCCGAAAGTCCGGATGGAAAGCTCAGGCAGGGGACGGGACTGGGCCTGACGATCTCCCGGCGCCTGATCCACGCCATGTCCGGACAGATCGAGGTCAGGAGCGCGTTGGGCGAAGGCACCACGTTCACGGTCCGGATTCCCGGCGTGGCCACCGCCGATCTGCTGCCCGCCCATTCGACGGCAGGCGAAGATGTCGATTTCGACCAGCTGCCGCCCCTGAGCATCCTGGTGGTCGACGATGTGCCGTGGAACCTGGAAGTGGCCGCGGGATACCTGCGCAACAGCCACCACGACATCCATCTGGCCGGCAATGGTCTGGAGGGCTTGACGAGCGCGCGGACCCTGCGACCCGATGTCGTCCTGATGGACTTGCGCATGCCGATCATGGACGGCTACGAGGCATGCACCGCCATGCGCGCCGAGGCTTCGCTCGCGCATACCGCCATCATCGCCGTCACCGCATCGAGTCTCGGCAAGGAAGAGGGCGCGCTGCGCAGGGGCTTCGACGATTTCGTGCGCAAGCCGTATTCGCCCACGCAATTGTTCCAGGCGCTGGCGCGCAGCGTCGGTCGCGCGGCGCAGGCGCATCCGCCGCATGCGGCCGACGAAGGCGTACCCGGAGTCTGGAACCCGGATCTCCGCAGCCACTGGCAGGAGCTGCAGCAGATACAACTCCCGGCACTCGCGGGCAGCATGCGCATGCGCGAGCTGGGCGAATTCGCGCAGAGGCTCGGCGCGCTCGCCGACGATGCCTGCTATCCGGATCTGCGGATCCTGGCCACCGCGCTCACATCGTCGATCGACAGTTTCGACGTGAAGCGCATCGGCGAGATCCTGCAGCGCATCGCCCGGCTCGCCGCGGATTTCGAGGACACCTGAGCGCGTTCCGCGTCGCCGGCAGGGTCACTTCGGCGGGATCGCCGGAAAATCGTCGCGTTTGTCGTAAAAGCCGTTGATGTCGATGCCAGTGATGTTCCCGCCCGCGGCGACCGTCACCTGGGCCGGCATGTCCGGACACGGCGCGCGGATGCACTGCACCTGCTGCACGTGTCCACCGATGCGGTACAGGCCTTCGCCGGCGGCGACGATCACGATGTAATCGTCCGGCGGCAGGCCGTCGATCCGGTACGTGTCCTGGCTTGGGCGGGTGTCGATGCAGATCTTCTTCGCGTCCGTGGGCGCACCGCTGCCGATGGCGCAGATGCGCAGCGCCGGCACGACGTGCGCCGGATGCAGGATGCGGCCTTCGATCGCGCCGGTGTCGTTCGTTCCGGTCGGCGCTTCGTCGGCGTGGGGTTGCGATCGCGCGCAGCCGCTGCCGGTCAGCAGCGAGGCGGCGAAAACGAACGGAATCGGCAATGAGAGGATCGGTGGCATGCGGAACTCCTGGTCTGTCAGCGGCAGAGGCCGCGTTCCCGTTCGAAGGCGCGTGCGATGGCGCCGCCTTCGGGCAGTGCGGCTTCGATGTCCTCGGCGATATCGTCCAACATCTGCGGCCCGTCGCCCATCCCGGGTTCGCGGCAGTGTTGCAGGGCGATGGCGGTCGACGCCAGCCATGCGACCTTGCGCAGTTCCGGATCGGATCTCGGCAGCGCGGCCAGTTGCTCCAGTTGCGCCAGCGCCGCGGGGTCCGGCGGCTCGCTCCGTCGCAGATCGAACAGCGCCAGCGACAGTTCGGCGCGGCGGGTGTGCGGATGCGAGGGGCCGTAGCCGGCGCCGGCGCGGGTGAGCTCGACCGCGTTGGCGAGGCGGGTGCGCGCCTCGGTGTCCATGCCGAGCGCGGCCTGCACTTCGCCGATCATGCGCTCGGTGTCGCCCACGAGTTCGTGCTGCTTGCCGAGGCGGGCGATGCGCAGGCGCTCCACCTCCAGCAGCAGCGGCAGCGCCGCGCGGTTGCGCCCGGCGTCGTGCAGCACCATGCCCTTGTTGAACAGCACGCCCTGGTAGATCCACGACCCCGTATCCTTGCGCAGCACCGCCAGCGCGCGGTCGAGATGACGCAGGGCGGTATCGAACTGGCCGAGTTCCCAGGCCACGATGCCGAGGCTGTTGTCGTCGCGCGCCACGTCGATGTGCTGGCGGCCCAGACGCGCGACCAGCCAAGGTTGACTGGCGCGATAGGCGTCGCCGGCTTCGCGGAAGCGGCCCAGGTCGACATAGATCGCGGCGAGCTGCCGGCGTGCGTCGACGCTCGACGGATGCTGGTCGCCATGACGGTCCAGGGCGAGGCTCAAGGCATCGTGACAGTCGCGCTCGGCGACGATCAGTTGGCCGGCTTTGCGCTCCAGATCGCACAGGCGCTGCAGCAGGCCGATCGCCAGCGGATGGCGGTTGCCGACGCTGGCCTTCAGCTGCGCCAGCGCGTTGCGGAAACCCAGCAGCGCGGCTTCGGTATTGCCGGCGTCGCGTTCCAGATCGGCCAGGTCGGCGAGATTTTCGACTACGCCGGCGGTGTCCTCGAGGGTATTGCGCCGCAGTTCTAGCGAACGCTGATAGAGCAGCCGTGCGGTGCGCGGATTGCCTTCGTCGCGCTGGCAGCGACCCAGCTCCGAATAGAACTCGGCCGCCTGCACCGGCAACTGGCGCTGCTGGCGCCGGGCGCCGACCTCCAGCGGCCGCATCCGCGCCACGCAGTCGGCCGGACGGCCCAGCAGGCGCAGGGTGCGGCCGTAGTCGGTGGTCGAGGCCAGCCGCAGCCCGGCGGGCGGATCGGTCAAACCGGCGATGATCCCGCTCTGGGTTTCCAGCAAGCGCTCGGCCTCGCGATAATCGCCCAGCCCCAGGCGCAGCCGCGCGATCACCCCGAACAGCTCAGCGCGGTCCAGCGGCTGTCGCGCCAGTTCGCGGTTGCCGCGCTGCTCGCCGGCCTCCAGCAGTTTGCGCACGTCCAATGGCCCGGGCTTGCCGCCGCTGTCGCCGCCGCCGGCCTGCTCGAACAGATTGGTGACGAACCGCTGCAGCGCCTGCGCGCGGCTGGCTTCGCGCACCGCCTGCCGCGCCTGCCAGGTCACCAGCACCAGCGCCGAGGTCAGCATCGTCAGCATCAGCACGGTGGTCGCCAGCGCCCAGCGGTTGCGTTGCACGAACTTGTGGGTGCGGTAGGCCATGCTCTGCGGCCGCGCCAGCACCGGTTTGCCTTCCAGATAGCGATGCAGATCCAGCGCCATCGCCTCCATCGACGGATAGCGGTGTTCGGGGCGCTTCGACAGCGCCTTCAGCGCGATGTTGTCCAGATCGCCTGAGATCTCCTTCGCGCGCCGGCGCAGCGCCTGCGTGCGCGACGGGTCGCTGTCGGCCTCGCGCAGCAGGTTGGCCGACGGCTTCTGCGGGTCGGAGATCAGGATCGCCTCTTCCCACTCGGCATCGCTCTGGCGCTTCAGTTTGTAGGGCTTGGTTTCTGCCAGCAGTTCGTACAGCACCACGCCCAGCGAATACACGTCGGTCATCGTGGTGACCGGCTCGCCGCGGATCTGCTCCGGCGCGGCGTAGTGCAGGGTGAAGGCGCGCACCTCGGTGCGGGTGTTGTCGCGGCCCGGCTCCGAGCCGTCCAGCAGTTTGGCGATGCCGAAATCCAGCAGCCGCACTTCGTCCAGCGGCGTGACCATGATGTTCGACGGCTTCAGGTCGCGATGCACGATCAGGTTCGCATGCGCGTGGCTCACCGCTTCGCAGACCTGCAGGATGAGCTTCAGGCGCGCTTCGACGTTGAGATCGCGGCTGCGGCACCAGTCGGTGATCGGTTCGCCTTCGACGTATTCCAGCGCGAGGTAGGGCTGGTTGTCGGTGCTGATGCCGGCGTCGAGCAGCCGCGCGATGTGCGGGTGGCCGAGGCGGGCGAGGATCTGGCGTTCGCGGGTGAAGCGCTGGCGCAGGTTGGGGTCGGCCAGGCCGGGGCGCAGCAGTTTCAGCGCGACCCGGCGCTGGTACAGGCCGTCGGCGCGCCGCGCCAGCCACACTTGGCCCATGCCGCCCTCGCCGAGCATGCGGTCGAGCTTGTATGGGCCGATCATCGATTCCGCTTTGGCCATCGGCGGCGGCGTCACCAGCGGCTCGGAGAGGAAGTCCTCGTTGTCGTCCTCCAGCGTCATCAGCGCCTGCAGCTCGTCCGCCAGCGCCGGATCTTCCTCGCGCAGCGTTTCCAGCCGTGCCTTGCGGCCCTCGGCATCGAGTTCGAGCAGTGCATCGAGCAGCGGCGACAGGCGCTGCCAGCGTTCGGCATCCATCGGTCGGCGGCGTGGTCCGGAGCGGGAGGATCATGGTCGCACGCGCCGCGCGCGACCGCATGTGGAGTACGGTCGGTGTAGAGCGGCCTTCAGGCCGCTGCTTTCGCGGGTGGCAACAGCGTTTCAAACCCTTGTCAGCTCACTGGCATCAGCCGCAGGCGCGGCCTCAGCTGCCACCGCATTCCGGTTTCGTCCTGGGCCGGCCTGAAGGCCGCTCTACCGCTGGCCGTTCTCGTCGCCCAGCGAGGCCAGCAGGTACAGCCGCGCCTTCTGCCAGTCGCGGCGGATGCTGCGCTCGGAGCGTTTCAGCAGTTCGGCGATTTCCTGTTCGGACAGTCCGGCGAAATAGCGCAGTTCGACCACCTGCGCCAGCTTCACGTCCACCGCCGCCAGCTTGGTCAGCGCGGTGTCCAGGCCCAGCATGTCCTCGTCCAGGCGCAGGCCGCCTTCCACATCGTCCGGCAGCTCGGTCACCCGGTGCAGGTCGCCGCCGCGCTTCTGCGCCAGGCGCTGGCGGGCGTAATCCACCACCACGCTGCGCATCGCCGAAGCGGCATAGGCGAAAAAATGCGCGCGGTCGTCGAACTGCACGTCGCGCCGACCGATCAGTTTCAGATACGCCTCATTGACCAGTGCGGTTGCGCCGAGCGTATTTCCGTGTTGCCCGGCCAGCTGGCGCCGCGCCATCGCGTGCAGCTCGTGATACAGCGTCCCGAGGACGCGATCCAGCGCTGCGCGGTCGCCGTCGCGGGCGGCATCGAGCCATTGGGTGATGTCGGCGTGTTCGCTATCGCTCATGGGCAGGCTCGGGGCCCCACAACATTCGGTGGCCGACTATACCGCAGCCCCGGCCGCCCCCGTCAGCGCTGGCAGTGCCCGCACCAGACCGTGGCCCGCTGCGCCAGCATCGCCTGCTTCAGCGGCCGCCCGCAGCGCAGGCAGGGCTCGCCGCCGCGACCGTAGGCCGACAGCTCCTGCTCGAAATAGCCCGGCGCGCCGTCCGGGCTGATGAAGTCGCGCAACGTGGTGCCGCCGCGGGCGATGGCGTACGTCAGGATGCGGCGGATCTCGGCCGCGATCGCCGCATAGCGCTCGCGCGACACCTTGCCCGCCGCGCGCAGCGGCGACACCCCCGCCGCGAACAGCGCCTCGGCCGCATAGATATTGCCCACGCCGACCACGATCTTCTGATCCATCAGGAACGCCTTCACCGGCACCCTGCGCCCACGGCTGCGCTCGAACAGCAGATCGCCGCCGAAGTCGTCCGACAGCGGCTCCGGCCCCAGCTCGCGCAACAACGCGTGGGTTTCGCCCGGAGGCTGCCACAGCAGGCAACCGAACCGGCGCGGATCGTTGAAGCGCAGCACGCGCGTGGTCTGCAATTCTTTTTTCTCCAACCCGCACTCGCTTTGCTCCCTCCCCCGCGTGCGGGGGAGGGCTGGGGTGGGGCTACCCGCCGAAGCAGCAAGCCCCTCATCCGCAATCAGCACATCCACATGATCGTGCGCCCGCACCGGCGTCTCCGCCGGCAACACCCGCAGACTCCCCGACATCCCCAGATGCCACAGCGCCGAACCCGCCGCCGCCGTATCCATCAACAGATACTTCGCGCGCCGCCGGATCGACAGGATCGTCTGTGACGGCAACAGCGTTTCGATCTCATGCGGAATCGGCCAGCGCAGATCCGGCCGACGCAGCGTCACCCCGACCACGCGACAGCCTTCCAGATGCGGCGCCAGACCGCGGCGCGTGGTTTCTACTTCGGGGAGTTCGGGCATGGGGTCAAAATAGATGGGATGCTGCTGCGATGATACGTTTGCCGCCGGCTCGAACGTAGGGCGGAACCGCCATAGGTGATTCCGCCGATGAGAGTTGGCACTGCGCCGGTACTCAATTCTTAACTGTCGTATTGCAATATGGGTGAGTTAGCTGGCCATTGTCTGCCATCCCTCGGCCGCCTTCTGCTCGACGCTGAATATGATCAATCGAAATAGCATTGCGGTGTATAAGTCCGCCGCATATCTTGCATCTCAAAGGATCTTTGAGAGCATCTCTCAAAAATACTGCTGACTTCGCATCAGAATTGAAATCTTTGGCAGAGTTATGATTTTCTTTTTCTGCGGGCTGAAGAAAGCTGAACTCTGAACTCTCACCCAGCGCCTTCACTACTCCCTCCTCAGATTCTCCGCGCGTGAATTGATCTATTAGAAACGAAAATAAGTGCTTAAGTCGAGCATATCCTTTTGCAGCACTTCCATACTTTACCGTTACTTGATTGACTAGGATTTTGTTCTTTATTAGAAAGTCTTCAAAATTTCTTCGGACTTCGATAAAAGTTCGATAGTAATTATTTTTTTCAAATTCACCAATAAGAGCAACTACCGCGAGGAAGGCAGTTGGTTGGTACCTGCCATTTGAACTATAAAAATACACGACGGGATGTAAGCCAAGCGACGAGGCGTGAGTCCCAGATATTCTGTCAACGACTTTTTTTGCAAGACTTCAACATTTTAAGAGTGGATTCTCCAGAGTCATCTTCTGAAAGAATTGTGTCTGGCTTAACAAAATTAGCCAAATTCACAAATTCAAAAACTAAAGGAAGAGTTTGGGACGAATAACCTTTCCCTGCGACAGGGAGGTCAAGCGTCTTAATCGGTGTTTTCAAAGAGGGGGCGAAAAGTAGCTCGTTCGTACCCTTTGCCAAGGCTTCTATTTCTGCTCGACGTTCTGCTTCAAAGCTGGACCAATACTTGTGACCGGTACCCGCTCGCACGATTGCTCTTGCTGCTAGTGCATTAGGCAATTTTCTTGATTTAAGGAGCCGAAGCTCAGTGGCGTCAATTGGAGTAGCTTGCTGATTAATTTTAAAAAAAGATGCCTCTACTTTTGTTGCGTCACCTTGAACCCATTGCAGCTGAATCGCTAGTCGGCCAAGCCTCTTTGACCGTTCAACCACTTCGGGTTTTGATTTGTCCGGATGTTGAACTGCAAATTGATGATCTGCATACGAGCCGATTTGCTTTTTGATTAACTTCCTAGTGAAGTCGGCTGCCGAAAGTTGCTCTTCTGGAATGATGCCGTCAAAGAACTTCTTCGACGTAGTGCCGTCACCATAGTCATCATGAACCCATGCGATCAATGCGCTAAGTCTGTGAGCGCCGTCAATAACAAAGGTATGATTTCCCGCTTGCCATAAAATAAGTGCTGGAATTAAATCTCCGTCCAAAAAGCTTTGAATGAAACCGCCAATTTTAGGCGGAGACCAGTCACTTGTTTCTCGTTGAAAATCAGGCTTGCGGATGACGCTATAGAAGAAATCGCTTGCTTCTAAGTTTCTGATTTGGAGCGTTGCGGTTGGTGAAGAGGGACCGACTTTATCTTCGACCTCAAAATCTTCTCTGGGTATCAATGCGTCTAAATTGACTTGGTGTGCCATAGATCTCTCCTTAGATATGTTCATGCACTTACCGTGAGCCGTCCCCTCTAAAGGTCAGCTTCTCACTGGTCTGCCTAGATCCACCCATACCGCACCATGTGGAAAAAGATCGGCGCAGCGAACACCACCGAATCGACGCGGTCGAGAATCCCGCCGTGGCCTTCGATCATGCTGCCCCAGTCCTTCACGCCTCTGTCGCGTTTGATCGCGGACATCACCAGGCCGCCGAAGAAGCCCATCAGGCAGATGACCAGCGCGACCAGTGCGGCTTCCAGCGCGGTGAACGGGGTGATGCCGTGCAGCGCCGCGCCCAGGACGGTGGCGCTGACGACGCCGCCTATCAGGCCTTCCCAGGTTTTCGACGGCGACAGTTCGGGCGCGACCTTGTGCTTGCCCAGCAGCTTGCCCCAGATGTACTGCAGCACGTCGCTGCCCTGCACCACCAGCACGAGAAAGGCGATCAGCAGCAGGTTGCGGCCTTCGTAGCCGGGGATGCTCAGGGTCATGATCGCCGGCACGTGCGAGAGGCAGAACACGCAGATCATCAGCCCCCACTGCACTTTCGAGGCGCGTTCGAGGAAGCGGGTGGTGTCGGCGCCCAGCGCGGCGAATATCGGCAGCAGCAGGAAGGCGTAGACCGGGATGAAGATCGAGTACAGCCCGTACCAGTCGATCCAGATCAGCGCGTACTGCACCGGCAGCGCGATGAAGAATGCCAGCAGCAGCACCAGATGATCGCCGCGGCGGGTGTAGCACAGGGTGATGTATTCGCGCAGGGCGAAGAACGACAGCAGCGCGAACAGCACGATCACGCCGCCCTTGCCCAGCCAGAACGCGGCCGCGAGCACGCCGACCATCCACCACCAGGCGCGGATGCGACTGTTGAGGTTGTCGATCACGCCGTGCGGTTCTTCCGCGGCGAAGCGGAGCTTCAGGATCAGGCCGATGACCGACGCGACGATCAGCACCGCGACCGCGCCGGCGAAGATCGGCAGCGCGTACATCGAAGGGAAGGGGTTCTGCATCAGCGGGGCTCCGGGAGATCGGATGGTGCGGTGTCGGGCGCATCGTCGTGGTGATCGGGACGCAGCGCGAGCATCGCGGCGCGAGCGCGTTCCAGGAACGCGGCCTTGTCTTCGCCGTCGATGCGCGGCAGCGCGGCGCCGAAGGTGACCGTGCACAGCAGCGGGATCGGGATCAACTGGCCCTTGGGCATGACCCGGGCGAGATTGTTGATCCACACCGGCACCAGCTCGGCGTTGGGATATCGGTTCGCCAGATGGAACAGGCCGCTCTTGAACGGCAACAGCACCGCGTCGGTGGTGTTGCGCGTGCCTTCGGGAAACAGGATCAGCGAATCGCCGCCGGCCAGCGCCGCGACCATCTGTTCGACGGGGTCGGGGCTGCCGGCTTCATTCGGGGATGTCCTGCGTTCGCGATCGATCAGCACCGCACGGAACACCCGGCCGCCGATGAAGCGGCGCAGCGCGCTTTTGTTCCAGTAATCCGCGCCTGCCACCGGGCGCGTGCGCCGTCGCAGCCACGGCGGCAGCGACGCCCACAACAAAACGAAGTCGCCATGGCTGGCGTGGTTCGCGAAGAAGATGCGCTGCGCGGCGTTCGGACGGCCGCCGCGCCAGAACGCCTGCGCACCGGTCAACAGGCGCACGAAGCCAATAATGAGTGAGGCGACCAGTCTTTCCAGCATCGGCCCGCGGCTCCTGTGCGTGATTCGAGCGACGATGGTAGCCGCGAATCAGGCAAAGGCAATCGCGATCGCGACGGACGCGGCCTGCAGGCCGACGATCAGCGCATGCCGTCGCCAAAGACGTCGGGTGCCTTCGAGCCGGTCGTCGATCGTGCGCAGCGATGGCTTGTCTTCGCGGATGCCTAGCGCAGACAGACCGGCATCGAGCG
Organism: Lysobacter sp.; assembly: GCA_043754745.1. Lineage (GTDB taxonomy): Bacteria > Pseudomonadota > Gammaproteobacteria > Xanthomonadales > Xanthomonadaceae > Lysobacter_I. The sequence continues at coordinate 1,835 of JAYUUH010000248.1, read as the reverse complement.
CGGCGAGATCGTCGATGCGCCCGCTGGCCAGATCGGCGAACAGTCCGGCATCGAAGCGTATCCGCAGCGCGAGATAGCGCTCGACCGGCGTCAGTGCGAGTGCCAGCGCGGCGAAACCCAGCGCCGCGTCGCGCCAGGCATGCGCGAGCGTGCCGAGCGCCGCGACCACCGCGCAACACAGCGCCAGCGCGCCGAGCGTCGAAGCGGCTTCGAGCCAGCGCGCCATCGTCGCGCAGCGCGCGCGGTTTTCGGCGTCGAGGGCGATTCGCGCGGATGCAGGGGTCGTCATGCGCTTTGCGCCGGCAGGGATGAGGCCGGCTGGTACGAGGCCAGCTGCGACAGCGCCAATCGATGCGCGTCATGCAGCACCAACTGCGGGCGCTGTTTCCGGATGCGGGCGATCGCTTCGTCGATATGTTCCGCGCGACCGGTGTACAGCAGCCAGGCCGCGACCGCCGCAGCGCTGCGCGAGTAGCCCAGCGCGCAGCACACCAGCACATCGCCGTCGTCGCGCAGCTGCGTTTCGATGGCTTCGGCCGCCGCCGCGAGTTGTGCGGGTGTGGGCGCGATCAGATCGAGCATCGGCACGCAGCGCGTCGGAATGCCGACGGGCACAGACAGTTCGGCGCTGACATCGACGATGCGCGCGATGCCGAGCGCGCGCGCCTGCGCGGCGGTCGGCATGCGCCCCAGCCATACGCGGTCGGCGATCCGCACCGCCTGCGGTTCGCGCGCGGTCCACAGTCGGGAATTGATCCATGCGCCGAGCCGATGCGGCGCCAGCAGCCAGCGCGCGCCGTGCGACGCGCGACCATCGCTGTTTTTCTGGAAACCTTCCGCACCGAATGCTGCGTAATGCAGCGCCATCATCGACAGCGCGACGCCGGGCCAGCACAGCCACAGTGCGAGTCCGCCGAACCACGTCAGGCCGAAACACGCGGCCGCACCGATGGCGTAGAACAGCGCGAGCCGCCAGCGCTTCGGGTCGCGCGCGATCCGTGCCGTGCGCAGCGGGCTGGCGTCGTCGAGCGGCCATAGCCACAGGCAGAGCAGGCCGAGCAGCGCGCCGGTCGGGATATCGATGAAGTGATGCTGATAGGTGGTCAACACCGACACCGCGATCAGCAGCGACCAGCCGTGCAGCAGCCAGTGCAGGCCGCGCGGCAGCAGACGACGGTACAGATCCCACAGGATCACCAGCAGTGCGATATGCAGCGACGGCGCCTGGTTGAACGGCTTGTCGAAGCTGGTGAGCGCGGCGAAGAACATCCCCGGGATGCCATCGCTGTCCGGGCGCAAGAAGGTGAAACCGAGCGGGAACAGCAGGAAGCAGCTCACCGCCACGACCTGCGCGGTGAACAGGCGACGACCATGCGCATGCAGTTCGTCGCGCGTGCGGCACAGGAACAGCGACAGGCCGTAGAACAGGTTGATCGACCAATAGGGAACGATCGTCCATGCGACGAAGGGCACGCCGCGCTCCCAGTCGAACACTATCGCGCCCACGTCGCCGCGCTGGGCCGCGAGATGATTCGCGAGGCCGTAGCTCAGGTAGAAGAAGGGTGCGAGGAAGGCGAGCCAGAGAGCGGCTTGTTTCCAGGGGGGTTTGGCAGTGACAGGCGCTGCGCGGATGTCGTTATCCATGGTGGGCAAGCCTGAAGAGCAAATCCTCCCTGCCCCCCTTTTTCAAAGGGGGGAAAGGCAAGGGCAACGAAAGCGGGTTGAGCACGCTGAGCGCGTCGGGCGGGTTGAGCGAGTTGAGCGGATTGGGCTGGCAGAAGCCCGTGTGGTCGGATGCGCAGCGATTGCTTACCCCCTTTGAAAAAGGGGGTCGC
>JAYUUH010000247.1:0-1566 GCA_043754745.1 Lysobacter sp. | reverse complement strand
CTGTCGCTCCGAAGCCCGTGATCGCCGGCGACTTGGCGATCGAGGCCTGGGCGCTGCCGAGGATGCCCGGTTCAGCGCAGCCGGATCTGGCGGTCGCGCCCGACGGCCGCGTGCTGCTCAGCTGGATCAACAGCGCCAGCGGGCGACGGCCCGCCTTCCAGTTCGCAGAGTTCTACCCCGATGGGCGCTGGGAAGGGCCGCGCACCGTGGCGGTCGGCAATGCGATGTTCACCAACTGGGCCGACACCCCGCATATCGCCGCCACCGCCGATCGCGCGCTGTGGGCGCACTGGCTGCAGAAATCCGCCGACGCGCCCTACGCCTACGACGTCATGCTGGTGCGCTCGCTCGATCACGGCATGAACTGGAGCGCGCCGCGCAAGGCGCACGACGACGGCACGCAGACAGAACATGGTTTTGTGTCGATGTGGCCGCAGAGCGACGGCAGCCTCGGTATGGCGTGGCTCGACGGCCGCAACACGCTCGATGCCGGCGGCGGGCAGACAGCACCCGGCGATCACGATGGCGGCCACGACGAAGGTCACGGCAGCGGCGCGATGAGCCTGCGCGCGGCGGTGTTCGACGCCAATCTGCGCGCCAGCGCCGCGGCCGGGATCGACGCGATGACCTGCGACTGCTGCCAGACCGATGCCGCCGCCACCGCCGAAGGCGCGGTGCTGGTGTATCGCGACCGCACCGCGGACGAGATCCGCGACATCTACGCCACGCGTTTCGACGGCAAGGCCTGGTCGAAGCCGGCGCGCGTGCACGCCGACGACTGGACGATGCCGGCCTGCCCGGTCAACGGCCCATCGGTCGCGGCGCGGGACAAGGACGTCGTGGTCGCGTGGTACACCGCGGCCGGCGATACGCCGACGGTGAAGCTCGCGCGCTCCGTCGACGGCGGCGCCACGTTCGCCAAACCCGTTGCGGTGGATCGCGGCGCGGCGACCCAGGGCCGGGTCGCGGTTGCGGTCGATGCGCAGCAGGTCTGGCTGCTGTGGGTGCGCGAAGAGGCCGGCGCGCAGTCGCTGTGGCTCGCGCGCTACACGCCCGACCTGTCGAAACAACTGCAGCGCACCAAGCTCGCCGACCTGCAGGGCAAGGGCCGCGCCACCGGGTTTCCGAAACTCGTCCTCAACGGCGCCGCCGCGTACGTGGCGTGGACCGATGTCGTCGCCGGCGTGCCGGAGCTTCGCGGCGTGCGATTGCTCGCCGCGAAGTAACGCGCGCGGCGCTCAGGCCGCCGTTTCGCGCGCCCGGATCGTCAACCGCGATGCTCCAACGCGAGGTATTCGGCGGATTGCATCTCGATCAGTCGCGATGCGGTGCGCTGGAACGCGGCGCCGAGCCGCTCGCCCCGATACAGCTGCGACGGCGCGGCATCGGCGCTGCAGATCAGGTTGACGTGGCGGTCGTAGAGTTCATCGATCAGCGTGACGAAGCGGCGCGCGGCATCGTCGCGCAGCGCATCGAACACCGGAATGCCGCCGAGCAGCACGGTGTGGAATTCGGTCGCGATCTCGATGTAGTCGGCGCTACCGCGCGGGCCTTCGCACAGCGCCG
>JAYUUH010000246.1:0-4630 GCA_043754745.1 Lysobacter sp. | reverse complement strand
GGCGCGCCAAGGTCTGTGACCCCACCGGTTCGCCGTCGCGGATGTAGCGTGCGATCAGCGTCCGCAGCAGCAGGCGGGCGCGCGGGTCGAGGATGGCGTCGGTGGGACCGGGACGATGCATGCGCATTGATATAGGCCCAGTCGACGACGGGCGCAAGAGCGGCATGCGTAGTCTCCCCCGGTGAGACGGGCTCGCGCTGAAGTGCGCGCCGCACGCGACAACGCAGTCCGCCAGCGCCCCGGTACGCTCGCCGGGCGTCGGAACGACAGACTTTTGAGGCACAATTCCGCCCCATGCTGACCCATCTCTCCATTCGCGATTTCGCCGTCGTCTCCTCCACCGAGCTGGAGTTTGGCCCGGGCATGACCGTGATTTCGGGCGAAACCGGCGCCGGCAAATCGCTGCTGGTCGATGCGCTTGGCTTCCTCTCCGGCCTGCGCGCCGACAGCGGCATGGTCCGCCACGGCGCCGAACGCGCCGAGCTGAACGCCGAATTCGACCTCAGCGACCGTCCCGAAGCGCTGGCTTGGCTGCGGGAACAGGAAATGCTGGACGAAGGTCGCGACGACGAAGCGGCCTGCCAACTGCGGCGCACGCTGCGCTCCGATGGCGGCTCGCGGGCCTGGATCAATGGCCGGCCGGTGACGGTGACCCAATTGGCGCAACTGGCCGGGATGCTGGTCGAAATCCACGGTCAGCACGAGCATCAGGCTTTGCTGTCGCGCGCCAGTCAGCTCGATCTGCTCGACGCCTTCGGTCGTCATGAGCCGGCCTTGGCCGCAGTGCGCGAAGCCTCGACGAGCTGGTCCGCGCTGCTGCGCGAACGCGATGCGCTCTCGAAGACCGGCGATGTTTCCGACCGGATCGAGCTGCTGGAACACCAGTGGCAGGAACTCGACCGCGAAACCCTGGAACCGGCATCGATCGCGGGGCTGTTCGCTGACCACCGCCGGCACGCCAACGCCGCGGGCCTGATCGAAACCTGCGAGCGCGGTCTGGACCGGCTGGGCGGCGACGACACCCCATCGCTGCTGCAGACCCTGCTGCAACTGCGCGGCGACATCGCCCGCGCCCGCAACGACGAACCGCGGCTGGATGAAGTCGACGGCATGCTCGACGCCGCCGCGATCCAGATCGACGAAGCCACCCGCCTGTTGCAGCGCATCCGCGACGACCTCGACCTTGACCCGGACCAGTTCGAGACGCTGGAGCAGCGGCTGGGCCGCCTGCACGAACTCGGCCGTAAGCACCGGGTCGCCCCGGAGGCGCTGTTCGAGGTGCGCGACCGGCTGGCGACCGAACTCGACGCCCTGCGCAACGCAGGCACCCGGCTGGCCACGCTGGACGGCGAGATCGCCAAAGCCACGGCGGGCTGGCGCGAGGCCGCAAGCGCGCTGACCACCACCCGCCGCGTCTCCGCGGCGACGCTGTCGCAGGCCACCACCGACCTGATCGCCGAACTGGGCATGAGCGGCGGCCGGTTCGAGATTGCGCTGGAAGCCAACGACGCCGAACGCCCCGACCCGATGGGCGCGGAACGGGTGGAATTCCTGGTTTCGGCGAACCCCGGGCAGCCGCCGCGCTCGCTGCGCAAGGTCGCTTCCGGCGGCGAACTCTCGCGGGTGTCGCTGGCGATCGAAGTCGCCGCGCTGGGCCTGGACGCGGTGCCGACGATGGTGTTCGACGAAGTGGACTCCGGCATCGGCGGCGCGGTCGCCGAGATCGTCGGCCAGAAACTGCGGGCGCTGGGCGAAAAGCGCCAGGTGCTGTGCGTTACCCATCAGCCGCAGGTGGCCGCCCAGGGCCACGCCCACTACCGCGTCAGCAAGGCCGAAGCGGCTGGCATGACTCAGAGCGCGGTGCAGCGGCTGGGGCCGAAGGAACGTCAGGAAGAACTCGCCCGGATGCTGGGCGGCGTGGAAGTCAGCAAGGAAGCGCGGGCAGCGGCGAAACGGTTGCTCGAAAATGTGGTTTAAGCAACGTCACCATACTTATGTAGAGCGGCCTTCGGGCCGCTGCTTCGATTCGGAAAAGGCGGCGGACTGAAGTCCGCTCTACAGATGATGGTCGACAGGGTATGGGTTACTTCTTCCTGCGCACGTACAGCACCAGCGCGTGCTCTTCGATGTCGTAGCCGTACTCGGCCGCGATCTTGCGCTGGAGTTCCTCGATTTCCGGGCTCTCGAACTCGATGATCTTGCCGGTTTCCATATCGACCATGTGGTCGTGGTGGTCGCCGCGATCCAGTTCGTAGACGGCATGGCCACCCTCGAAATTGTGTTTCAGCACCAGGCCGGCGGTCTCGAACTGGGTCAGGACCCGGTAGACCGTGGCCAGACCGATCTCGTCGCCGTCGTCCACCAGCTTGCGGTAGATGTCCTCAGCGGTCATGTGGCGCGGGCGTGTCTGTTCCAGGAGCTCCAGCACCCGCATCCGCGGGTGGGTCACCTTGAGGCCGAGCTTGCGGAGGTCTCTGGTTTCCATGAATGCGTTCCGGGAACGTTGAACGGGGGGCGGCATCCAACCCGCGATGAACGGCGACGCACGGCCGAGCTGCCGACTGCGCTGGGCGCCAGTGTATCATCGCGGGGCGCGACACCTCCTCCCAGCCGGTTGCCTCATGCTCAATATCATCCACCGTTCGCTCCGTACTCCGCTGCTCGTTCTCGCCGTCGCACTCGCGACCAGCGGCTGCGGCATCCTCTACAAGCAGCCGATCTATCAGGGCAATCTGATCGAGAAAACCGCGGCCGACCAACTGCAGGCCGGCATGAGCAAGCAGGACGTGATCACGCTGATCGGTACCCCGGCAATCTCAGATCCGTTCAACCAGAATCGCTGGGATTACACGGCTACCCAGCGCATCGACCGTCGCGGCACCACCGAGATCAAGAACTTCACGGTGTTCTTCGAGAACGACGTGGTGAGCAAATGGGAAGGCGAATATTTCGCCGAGCAGGACAACGAACTCGCCGCGAACGCGCGTCGCCAGTTCGGCCCGAATCTCGCGAAGGACGACAAGAAAAAACGTCGCCGCTGAGCAGCCGTCACTTCCCGGCGCGCCGCCGCCGGGCTTCCTTGGGATCCAGCAACAGCGGCCGCAGCAGTTCGACGCGGTCGCCATCCCGCAGGCGTTGGTCCATCGCGACCATTTCCCCATGAATCGCCACAGCCGTAGGTATTTGCTGCTGCGTGAACGCCGCCGCCGCGATCGCATCGGCCACGGTCGCACCCTGCGGCAACTCCAGCGTCGTCGCCTCGTGCCGACGCGCCCACGCCCGGATCACTTCGACACGCACCCACTCGCGGATGATCGGCATGGGCACCGCTCAATTGTCGCCTAGGTCGGCCACGCGCACGAAATCGTCGACCATCCGGTCCGCCAGACTCTGGAAGCCCAGCGCGAACGCCGGCCCCAGCAGTTTATTGTTCGATTCGAAATCCAGGGTCAGCGTGACTTTGCACGCAGACTCGTCCAGCGCATGGAACTGCCAGCGCCCGCTCAGCTTCCGGAAAGGCCCGTCGCGCAGCAGCATGTCGATGCGATGCGGCGGCGACAGCGTGTTTTCGGTGGTGAACCAGGTGCTCAGCGCCCCCAGCCCCAGATCCAGCCGCGCGACCACGCGTTTATCGTCCGTCTCCATCACTTCCGCCGCCTCGCACCAGTCGAAACGGCGCGGATATGCGGCGATATCGTTGACCAGCGCGAACATCTTCGCGGCGGAATGTTCGACCAGGGCGGAGCGTTGGATGACCGGCATGGGGCGTTCGACTCGCAGACGGATTCACTGATGGCCCGCCCCGACTCGCCAGCCCGCCCCGCTTCAGGGACAATGCCGCGATGAGCAAGCAGAAAGTCGGAAAGGATAAGGCAAAGGCGGGCGACAAGGCAGGCAAGGCCGCGCCGGTCACCAAGACCATCGCCTTGAACAAACGCGCCAGGCACGAGTACCACCTGGAGCAGCGCCACGAAGCCGGCCTCGCCCTGCAGGGCTGGGAGTTGAAGTCGATTCGCGCCGGCCGCGCCAACATCATCGACGGCTATGCCCTGGTCCAGCACGGCGAGCTGTTCCTGATCGGCGCCCAGTTTACGCCGCTGATCCAGGCGTCGACGCACGTGGTCGCCAACGATCGGCGCACCCGCAAGCTGCTGCTGCACCGGCGCGAGATCGACCAGTTGATCGGCAAGGTGCAGCGCGAGGGCTACACCATCGTGCCGACCGCGCTGTACTGGAAAGGCAACAAGGTCAAACTGGAAATCGCCCTCGCCAAGGGCAAACAGGATCACGACAAGCGGGATGCCGCCAAGGACCGCGACTGGGCGCGCGAGAAACAGCGCACGATGCGCCGGCACAACCGCGACGCCTGAATACGCTGCCGAGGGCAAGCTTGCTCCCGCTCGTCGCCGCCCCCATACTTGCTCGGTCAGTGGTATGACTTCCCCGGGGGTGCACAGGCTTCGACGGGAGTAGCAACGTCCACTGGTGCATGCCGAGGGGGTAGCTTTCCTCGTAAATCCAGCTGCAAAACTTAGTTGCCAACGACGACAACTACGCTCTCGCCGCTTAAGGCGTAAGCCCCGAACCCACTTGTGCCCGTGCTCGTGGATGTAGGGTCATTATCACGGAA
>JAYUUH010000245.1:0-4634 GCA_043754745.1 Lysobacter sp. | reverse complement strand
GGCATGTCGTTGTATGAGGCGATCCGCATGGCCGGATTCTATACTCCAAGGGTGAAGCAAACCGACGAACAGACTGACCGGCAGACCGCCGACACCGGCCGTACCGCTCCCGATCCGCACATGCTGGCCGCGCGGATCAGGGCGCTGGCGGGCGAGTTCGGTTTCCAGCGCTGCGGCATCGCCGGCATCGAACTCGGCTCCGACGAAACCCACCTGCGCGACTGGCTGGCGCAGGGCCTGCACGGCTCGATGCGCTGGATGGCCGATCACGGCGACAAGCGCAGCCGCCCCGCCGACCTGGTGCCGGGCACGCTGCGGGTGATTTCGGTGGGATTGGACTACGGCCGCGATATCGACGAAGCCTGGGCCACGCTGGACGACGGCGAGCGCGCCTACGTCGCGCGCTACGCGCTGGGCCGCGATTACCACAAACTGATGCGCAACCGCCTGCAGAAGCTAGCCGACCGGGTCGCGGCGGAGATCGGCCCGTTCGGCCATCGCGTGTTCGTGGATTCGGCGCCGGTGCTCGAACGCGCGCTGGCGCGCAATGCCGGGCTAGGCTGGATCGGCAAGCACACCTGCCTGATCGACAAGGACGGCGGATCCTGGTTTTTCCTGGGAGAAATCTACGTCGACCTGCCGCTGCCGGTCGACCCGCCTGCGAGCGCACACTGCGGCACCTGCATGCGCTGCATCGACATCTGCCCCACGCAGGCCATCGTCGCGCCGCATCGGCTGGATGCGCGGCGCTGCATCGCCTATCTCACCATCGAGCACGAAGGCAGCATCGACGAAGCGCTGCGGCCGCTGATCGGCAACCGCATCTTCGGCTGCGACGACTGCCAGTTGATTTGCCCGTGGAACAAGTTCGCGAAGACCACCGACGAACCGGATTTCCGCGCCCGCAACGGCCTCGACACAGCGACTCTGGCGGATCTGTTCGCGTGGAGCGAGGACGAATTCCTGCAGCGCACCGAAGGCTCGCCGATCCGCCGCAGCGGCTACGCGCGCTGGCTGCGCAACCTCGCGATCGCGTTGGGCAATGCGCCTGCGGCGCCGGACGTGATCGGCGCACTGCGATCGAAGCAGGACATCGACGACGCGATGGTGCGCGAGCATATCGAGTGGGCGTTGCGACGGCATCGCCTGTAGAGCGGCCTTCAGGCGGCCCAAGCAGAATCCCGAAAGCGATGATAATCAAGCCGTGCCCACGGCCGGTGGAGATGAAACGATCGCAGTCTTTGTAAGAGCGGCCTTCAGGCCGCTGCTTTTACACGAGAAAAAACCGAACGCTGCGGCTTCGTTTCCACCGGCCGTAGGCACGGCCCGGATGTCGTCGTTGTCCGGATGCTGCCTGGGCCGGCCTGAAGGCCGCTCTACCAAGACAGGATCAACCAGAACGTCCGCGGATCTCCGCCAACAGCGCCCGCGTCACCGGATCGTCGACTCCGGCATCGCCCTGCAGCGCAGGCAGCAGTTTGTTCGCGACCTGCTTACCGAGCTCCACGCCAAACTGATCGAACGCATTGATGCCCCACAGCACCGACTGCAGATACACGCTGTGTTCGTACAGCGCGATCAGCCCGCCCAGCGATTCCGGGGTGAGCGCATCGAGCAAGAGCAGCGTGCTCGGCCGATTGCCGGCATAGACGCGGTGCGGATCGTCGCTGGTCTGGCCATTGGCAAAGGCCTCGGTCTGCGCCAGCAGATTCGCGAGCAGCGCCGTGTGGTTAGCAGCATGCGCATGATCGGCGCGGATCACGCCGATGAAATCGGCCGGCACGATCTGCGTACCCTGGTGCAGCGCCTGGAAAAAGCTGTGCTGGGTGTCGGTGCCCGCCCCGCCCCACCACACCGGCACGGTGTGGCCGGACAGCGCCGCGCCATCGAGTCGCGCGGATTTGCCGAGGCTTTCCATCACTAACTGCTGCAGATAGTTCGGCAACAGGCGCAGGCGTTCGTCGTAAGGCAGCACCGCTTGGCTGCCGGCGTGCATCGCATTGCGGTTCCAGATCGCGGTCAGCGCGTGCCACACCGCAATGTTGCCGCGCAGCGGCGTCGCCAGCACGTGCGCATCCATGTCGGCGGCGCCCGCGAGCAGGCGTTCGAAACCATCCATGCCGATGGCCAGCGCAATCGGGAAACCCACCGCGGACCACAGCGAATAACGGCCGCCGACCCAGTCCCACATCGGTAGGATGCGGCTTTCGTCGATGCCGAAAGCGGCGGCGCGCTCTACGTTCGCGCTCACCGCGTAGACGCGGCTGTCGTCCTGCAGCCAGTCGCGCACCACGCTGCCGTTGAGCAGGGTTTCCTGGGTGCCGAAGGTCTTGGAGATCAGGATGGCCGCCGTGCGTGCCGGGTCCAGCCGCGCCAGCGTGCGGCGCACCGCGTTGCCGTCGACGTTGGAGACGAAATGCACGCGCAGACGCGGGCCGCCATCGCCATCGTCCAACGCGTCCGCAACCAGACGCGGGCCGAGATCGGAACCGCCGATGCCGACACTGACGACATCTGTCGCGCCGGACGCGACAAGCGCATCGACCATCGCCGACATGCGCGTGCGCGCTGCGCGCGCTTGCGCCGTGGCTTCGAGCACGTGCGCCGCTGCGGAAAGATCGCTGCGCAGCGCGGTGTGCAGCGCGGCGCGACCCTCGGTAACGTTGACGATATCGCCATCGAACAGTCGGCGCAGCGCCGAAGCGAGGTCCGCGGTTTCGGCGAGACCGAACAAGGCATCCAATGCGTCGCGGTCGTAATGCTGGCGCGCGAAACTGGCATACAGCGGGCCGGCGCGGATGGCGAAATCCTGCGGACGCCGGGCATCCTTCGCGATCAACGCCGCAATCGGGCAAGGTCGCAGGCGTTCCGCGTGCGGATGCAGCGCGTCGAATGCGGCGGCGCTAGCGTTCTGATCGGTCATGTCGGGCTCGAGTGCGTTGTCTGCGCGATCCCGCATCTTGCCAGATCGTCGGCGCACATCGCCATGCAAACGAAATCAAAATTCGAATCGCGGAGCCTGTCTCTGCGCATTGCGGTATCGCCCTGAGTTTCGAGTACGCAGCGCATCGACGAACGCCACTGCGGATACGCTTCTGGCGTTTTGCGGACAGGTGGGTCGCTGCACGGCTTGTCTGCAGATTTCCGGAATACGCAGACGCCGAGTGCTGCACCGGTCATCGGCGGACATCGTTTCGTTCGCGGCGCGTCAGCCGATATTGAATTCGAGATTATCGATCAGCCGGGTGCGGCCAAGGCGCGCCGCGATCAGCGCGACGCGCGGGCCGGGCGCGGCGTAGCGTGCGGGTTCGATCTCGGGCGAGGCCAGATCCGGCGTGCGGATCGCGGCGTAATCCACCGAAAAACCGGCGTCGCCCAGGCGGATCGCGGCACCGGTCTCGACCGAAATGCGCGACACCCCGGCCAGCAACTGCGCGCGCATGTCGAGCAGCGTGCGGTGGATTTCGGCGGCGATCACGCGGTCTTCCGCGCTGAGGTATTGATTGCGCGAACTCATCGCCAGACCGTCGGTCTCGCGCACGATGTCGCCGCGCAGCAGCGTCAGCGGATAGGCCAGATCGGTGACCATCTGCTGGATCACCGCGAGCTGCTGGAAATCCTTCTTGCCGAACGCGGCCAGGTCCGGCTGCACCTGGTTGAAGAGACGCGCGACCACCGTGCAGACGCCGTCGAAATGCCCGGGGCGATGCGCGCCTTCCAGCATGTCGGCGACGCCCGGCACGCGCATGCGCACCGCGAGATCGACGCCGAACGGATACATCGATTCCACCGTCGGCAGCCACAGCGCATGACAGCCGGCGGCTTCGAGCCCGCTGGTGTCGGATTCCGGCGTGCGCGGGTAGCGGGTGAAGTCTTCGTTCGGGCCGAACTGGGTCGGATTCACGAACACGCTGGAAATGATGCGGTCCGCGTGCTGGCGCGCCAGTTCGACCAGCGAATAGTGGCCTGCGTGCAGATTGCCCATGGTCGGCACGAAACCGATGCGCAGCCCTTCGCGGCGCCAGCCGAGGATGCGTTCGCGCAGATGGCCGAGTTCGGTGATGGTTTCGATCATGGTGCAGTCCGATCCGGTGTTCGCTCTGTCACTTCTGGATGCCCGTCGACGCAACGCAGGTCGTACTCCCTGCCCGCTTCGAAGCGGAATAGAACAGTCGGAATGTAGCCATGGACCTCAAACTCCCCCTCAGGCAGCGGACACAGGTAACGCACATGTCGTTCCCCGGGAAGGATTCCAACCCCAGCAGCAGAAAAAGAGTAGCCGGTGAGCTGGATGTATTGACCATCGAAGGGCGCGATCTCACGCCCTTCGGGAGAAAACACGTGCAAAACCGCATGCCGACCTGTCGACATCAGCGGAAGGTCGCCAAGATCGCCTTGAGATGCGCAACCCGTGGACAGAAGCAGGGTTAAGGCAGCGACGACGTCGCGCTTATTGGTAAGCATGCGCCTCATCCGGATACGATCCATCGCGCACCGCGGCGCAGTACGCCTCCACCGCGCCGGCGACCGAGCCGCCTTCGGCCAGGAAATCCTTGACGAATTTCGGCCGGCGATGGCCGCTGTCGAGCCCCAGAAAATCGTGCAATACCAGCACCTGGCCGTCGCAGTGCGGG
>JAYUUH010000244.1:0-1577 GCA_043754745.1 Lysobacter sp. | reverse complement strand
GCCGGATACACGAATGCAACCGTTTTCGCTGTCGAAGTCATCGCGTTTTCAAACAACCGACGAGCGGTGCTTGCGTGGGGAGTCCATACACGACTTGTTAGACCTATGGCGGCGAGATCTCATAGTCTGTCTTGCCCGCAGTAGCTGATCCTGCCACCGCACCGAGCCTTTTATACAGTGCAACAGCTTTATGATTTTTGTCGTCCACGCCATGGAACACAAAAACCGTGCACGAGTTTTTTCTGGCCTCGGAGCGAAGGGCTTCTATCATTTGCGAGCCGTATCCCTTTGATCTGTGGGTCGGATCAATTTTTACTGTTTCTACCGTGAAGGGCTTCCCCGGCTGAAAATAGCAAGTGGCTTCACCAATTTTCTTTTCGCCCAAGTGCCCGTACAAGTTGCAGTAGGTGGGTGTAATGCTTGTGGGATCAGGCGGTACAAATTTGACCCAGAATTTCTCTGGCTCGGACTGCTTCTTAAACACGCGATCAAGAAACTTCCACATAGGTCTAACACCAAACAGGCCCAGAAAATCGGGCGATATTCAATACTGATCGCCTGTCATCAGCGCTGTCAATATCGGGAACAGCACGCGTCCACGGCATCCATCGATATGCAGTCGAGGGCCGGTCGTCCAGCGTCCGCAGCCTCATCGCTCCGCATGCAGCATGCCGTGGACATCGCCGCGCCACCCATCCGATACTCGCGCCCTCGTCTCCGCAACGGATTCCGGACATGCCTGAAGCAGGCTCCACCCTTCACTTCCGTCCTGCCACCATCGACGACCTCGCCCTGCTGCGTCGTTGGGACGACGCGCCGCATGTGGTCGACTCCGATCCCAACGACGACTGGGGCTGGGAAACGGAGCTTCTGCGCTCACCGTCGTGGCGCGAGCAGTTGATCGCCGAGGTCGACGGTCGCGCGATCGGTTTCGTGCAGATCATCGATCCCGCACTGGAGGACAGTCGTTACTGGGGCGACGCGCCGGCGCATCTGCGCGCGGTCGACATCTGGATCGGCGAGGCCGACGCGCTCGGTCGCGGTCATGGCGGCGAGATGATGCGGCAGGCGTTGGCGCGTTGTTTCGCGCCGGCGGACGTGGAGGCGGTGCTGATCGATCCGCTGGCGTCGAATGTCGATGCGATCCGGTTCTATCGGCGCATGGGTTTCGAGTTCGTCGAAGCCCGCGACTTCGGCGACGATCATTGCCATGTCCATCGCTTGTCGCGCGAACGTTATCTGCAATTGCTTGCGCCGTCTTCCGCAGTGCAGACGCCATCGGCAAGCAAACCGGCGACCGCCGTGCTGCGCGAAGCGCACAGGGACGACATTCCGGGCATGTGGACGGTGCGCTATGCGGTGACCGAGAACACGCTCGCGCCCGGACGAATCTCCGACGAAGATGTGCGTCGCGAGATCGAGGACACCGGCAAAGGTTGGGTGATCGACGTCGATGGCGACATCCGTGCGTTCGCCAGCTGCAACGCGCGAACCGGCAACATCTGGGCGCTGTTCGTGCATTCGGAAGCCGAAGGACTGGGTTACGGCGATTGGCTGCATACGGCGATGTTGGACTG
>JAYUUH010000243.1:0-4648 GCA_043754745.1 Lysobacter sp. | reverse complement strand
GAACACCGCGCGCGACATCGCCGTCGGCGCCCGGTCAGCCTTCGTACGCGACCTGGATCAGTTCGAACTCGCGCCGGCCGGCGGGCGCGTCGATCTCGACCACGTCGCCCTCGTGCTTGCCGATGAGCGCGCGCGCGATCGGCGATGAAATCGCGATCAACCCGAGCTTGATGTCGGCTTCGAGGTCGCCGACGATCTGGTAGCGCTTCTCGTCTTCGGTTTCCACATCGGCCAGGGTCACGGTCGCGCCGAACACCACGCGGCTGCCGGCGTTGAGCGTGGAGATATCGATGACCTGCGCATGCGACAGCTCGGCTTCGAGCTGCTTGATCCGGCCTTCGATGAAGCCCTGCTGTTCGCGCGCGGCGTGGTATTCGGCGTTTTCCTTGAGGTCGCCGTGGGCGCGGGCCTCGGAAATGGCGTTGATCACCGCCGGGCGCTGCACGCTCTTCAGCTGCTCCAGTTCACTACGCAGGCGCTGCGCGCCTTTCGATGTCAGGGGGGCTCGGCTCATGACGGATCCAGTTCCTTGTGCAGTTCCTGCAGGGCCCAGACCGGGCCGCTGTCGCGGAAATCGAGAGAATGCAGCAAGGCTTTCGCGCCCGCAATCGTGGTCGAGTAGGTCACCCGGTGCTGCAGCGCCTCGCGTCGGATCGAGAACGAGTCGGCGATGGCCTGTTTGCCTTCGGTAGTGTTGACGATGTAGGTGATTTCGCCATTCTTGATCAGGTCGACGACGTGCGGCCGACCTTCGACGACCTTGTTAATCGTCTCGCAGGCTACGTTCTGAGAACGCAACCACGCGCCGGTGCCGCGCGTGGCCACCAGCGAGAAGCCGCGGCGTATCAGGTCTTCGGCCACCGCCAGCACGCGCTGCTTGTCGGGGTCGCGCACCGAAATGAAAGCCTTGCCGACCGGCGGCGCCTTGATGCCGGCGGCTTCCTGCGCGCGCGCGAACGCGGCGCCGAAGTTGAGGCCCACGCCCATCACTTCGCCGGTGGAGCGCATTTCCGGGCCCAGAATCGGATCGACGTTCTGGAACTTCGCGAACGGGAAGATCGCTTCCTTGACCGAGTAATAGTGCGGCACGATTTCCTTCAGTGCGCCCTGCTCCGCAAGGGTTTTGCCGGCCATGCAGCGCGCGGCGATCTTCGCCAGCGGCATGCCGGTCGCCTTGGACACGAACGGTACGGTGCGCGAGGCCCGCGGGTTCACTTCCAGGAGGAAAATCGTGTCGGTGCCGTCTGCTTCGGTCTGGATCGCGAACTGGGTGTTCATCAGGCCGATCACCTTCAGCGCCTTGGCCAGCGCCACGACCTGGTCGCGCAGTTTCGCCTGCGTCTCCGCGGACAGCGAATACGGCGGCAGCGAACACGATGAATCGCCGGAATGCACGCCGGCCTCTTCAATATGCTGCATCACGCCGCCGATCAGCACGTTGCCGTCCTTGTCCGCGATGACGTCCACGTCGACCTCGACCGCATGGTCGAGGAAGCGGTCCAGCAGCACGGGCGAATCGTTGGACACCTTCACCGCATCGCGGATGTAGCGCGACAGATCGGCGTCGGAATACACCACTTCCATCGCGCGGCCGCCCAGCACGTAGCTCGGGCGCACCACCAGCGGGTAGCCGATCTCGCGCGCCAGCGCCAGCGCCTCGTCGGCATTGCGCGCGGTGCGGTTGGCCGGCTGCAGCAGGCCGAGTTTTTCGACCAGTTGCTGGAAGCGTTCGCGGTCTTCGGCCAGATCGATCGAATCCGGCGAAGTCCCGATCACCGGCACGCCGTTGGCTTCCAGCGCCTGCGCGAGTTTCAGCGGGGTCTGGCCGCCGTACTGCACGATCACACCCTTCGGCTTTTCCAGCTCGACGATCTCCAGCACGTCTTCCAGCGTCAACGACTCGAAATACAGGCGATCCGAGGTGTCGTAGTCGGTAGACACGGTTTCCGGATTGCAGTTGACCATGATGGTCTCATACCCGTCTTCGCGCAGCGCCAGCGCCGCGTGCACGCAGCAGTAATCGAACTCGATGCCCTGCCCGATCCGGTTCGGGCCGCCGCCCAGCACGATGATCTTGTCGCGCGAGCTCGGCGCGGCTTCGCATTCGTCCTCATAGGTCGAATACAGGTAAGCGGTGTGGGTGGCGAACTCGGCCGCGCAGGAATCCACGCGCTTGTAGACCGGGCGCACGCCGAAGGCTTTGCGCAGCGCGCGGACCGCGGTTTCGTTGGTGCCGGCGAGCTGGGCCAGACGGGCGTCGGAGAAGCCGCGGCGCTTGAGCGCGCGCAGACGCTTGGCATCCAGACCTTCCAGGCCGGCAGCGGCGACGTCGCGCTCGCAGGCGATCAGTTCTTCGATCTGGTCGAGGAACCAGGGGTCGACGAAGGACAGCGCGTGCACGTCTTCCACCGACATGCCGGCGCGGAAGGCGTCGGCGAGATAGAACATGCGCTCAGGGCCGGCTTCCTTCACTTCGCGGCGCAGACGGGCCATGCCTTCGTCGGTGCCCAGATCCAGATCGGTGGGATCCAGGCCGACTTTGCCGGTTTCTAGCCCGCGCAGCGCTTTCTGCAGCGATTCCTGGAACGTGCGGCCGATCGCCATCACCTCGCCCACGGACTTCATCTGCGTGGTCAGGCGCGCATCGGCGGTGGGGAACTTCTCGAACGCGAAGCGCGGAATCTTGGTGACGACGTAATCGATGCTGGGCTCGAACGATGCCGGCGTGAGTCCGCCGGTGATTTCGTTCTTCAGTTCATCCAGCGTGTAGCCGACCGCGAGCTTGGCCGCGACCTTGGCGATCGGAAAACCGGTGGCCTTGGAGGCCAGCGCCGACGAACGCGACACCCGCGGATTCATCTCGATGACCACGACGCGACCGTCCTGGGCATTGATGCCGAACTGCACGTTCGAGCCGCCGGTGTCGACGCCGATCTTGCGCAGCACCGCGATGCTGGCGTCGCGCAGCCGCTGGTATTCCTTGTCGGTGAGCGTCTGCGCCGGGGCGACGGTGATGCTGTCGCCGGTGTGCACGCCCATCGGGTCGAAATTCTCGATCGAGCAGACGATGATGCAGTTGTCCGCGGTGTCGCGGACCACTTCCATCTCGAATTCCTTCCAGCCGAGCACCGATTCCTCGACCAGCACTTCGGTGGTCGGAGACAAGTCCAGGCCGCGCTTGACGATGTCGATCAGCTCTTCGCGGTTGTAGGCGATGCCGCCGCCGCTGCCGCCGAGGGTGAAGCTGGGGCGGATGATCGTGGGATAGCCGACGCGCGACTGGATATCCAGCGCTTCTTCGAGGGTGCGCGCGATCTCGGCCTTCGGGCACACCAGCCCGATCTCCTTCATCGCGACGCGGAACAGTTCGCGGTCTTCGGCCATGCGGATCGCGTCGCGCTTGGCGCCGATCAGTTCGACGCCGTATTTTTCCAGCACACCGTTGTCGGCGAGGTCGAGTGCGCAATTGAGCGCCGTCTGACCGCCCATCGTCGGCAGCAGCGCATCGGGTTTTTCCTTGGCAATGATCTTCTCGACGGTGCGCCAGTTGATCGGCTCGATGTACACCGCGTCGGCCATGCCCGGGTCAGTCATGATCGTCGCCGGATTGCTGTTGACCAGCACCACGCGATAGCCCTCGTCGCGCAGCGCTTTGCAGGCTTGGGCGCCGGAGTAGTCGAACTCGCAGGCTTGGCCAATCACGATCGGGCCGGCGCCGATGATCAGGACGGTCTGGATGTCAGTGCGTTTAGGCATTATTGATACCGGATTGGAGCAGGTTTCGGATTTTAGGGATGTCGCCGTCCTGGCTGTCGAATTCAAGTTCGTTCAATTCGGCGCAAACGTAATGGAAGACATCGAATTGACGTTTATCGAGCTTCTGCCCGCTTGCGGTGGCGAGCCGATAAATCTCGGCGGCCCGCCTTGCCTCTTTTTCCCGAACATCGAACTGCTGAAAGTCGTTGAGGATGTTTTCGAGATCGGCCACTGGGATTCTCTGCACGTTGCGCAGAACTTCGTAGCGAATCAGCGACGAGGTCGCCAAACGCACATCCGGATCCAGCAACAGCCCCTCAATTTTTTCTTTGGCGGCGGCATGCGCGGGGTTGTTGTCTGCGTCGCCATCGAAAGCGCCGATTAGCAGATTGGCATCGAGCAAAATCGTCCTTGGCATTGATCAGCCCTCCCGGCCTTTCAAAAGGTCGAGCAGCCTTGTCTTAGCGGCGGACTGATCGTCGAAAAACATGCTTTCCCGCTTCAGGGCATTGAGATCGACGTTGAATCCGCTTTCGAGCACATCGATGAAGCTACGCTTGTTGGGGGAGTCTATTTCAAGTGTGCGTACGACGCCGTCTTCCTCTCTTTTTAGAAGATATGCCTCGCCTTGTTCCAATTGCGAAAGCACGATAGGCGAATGCGTGGCCACGTAGAAAGTCGTATTGGGCAGTCTGCTTTTCAGTGTTGGAATAATTTTTGATTGCCATTCGGCATGCAGATGACTTTCGATCTCATCAATCAAGACTGTGCCAGAGACGCGAGCGAGATTCGATTCGTTAGTGAAATTCGCGTAACCGGAAACGATGGCCTGTACCAGCTTGATAAGCGACGCAAAACCCGAGCTAAGTTGTTGAAGTTCACGATATGCACC
>JAYUUH010000242.1:0-1578 GCA_043754745.1 Lysobacter sp. | reverse complement strand
CAAGCTGCTAAGCCGCGGCGGATCGAAGGACGCGATGGTGCTGTTCCGCGATTTCCGCGGCCGCGATCCGGAGATCCAGCCGCTGTTGGAACGCCGCGGCCTGACCGCGAAGTAAGTTCTTCGCATCGTCCGCTGTTCACCGACACCGCCCGGCATGCCCGGGCGGCGTCGTGTCCGGACGGCGCTGTTGCATCCCCATGCAACGCGGCCATGCGATCGCATAAGCTGTGCCGATGCCGCAATCAGCCCCCTCGGAAGATGTCGCCGCGATCGCGCGCGATCTGCGTGCGTGGATCAATCGTTTCGAACGCGTCTTCGTGCTCACCGGCGCCGGTATCAGCACCGGCTCGGGCATTCCCGACTATCGCGACACCGCCGGCGCATGGAAGCGATCGCCACCGGTCACCTATCAGGCGTTCGTCGGCGATATCGCCACGTATCGCCGCTACTGGGCGCGCAGCTTCGTCGGCTGGCCGATGTTCTCGACCGCACTGCCGAATGCCGGACACCGCGCACTGGCGACGTTCGAACAGCAACGGCGCATCACCTCACTGGTCACCCAGAACGTCGATACGCTCCACCAGCGCGCCGGCAGCCGCGACGTGATCGATCTGCATGGCCGGCTGGACAGCACGGTCTGCCTCGGCTGCGGCGATACGCGTCCGCGCGACGAACTGCAGACGCGGATGGCCGCGAACAACGACGGCTGGCGACCACGCGACGCGGCGGCGGCCCCGGATGGCGACGCCGATATCGATCCGGCGGCGGTAGCGAGGTTCGAACCGCCACACTGCGCGATCTGCGGCGGCATGCTCAAACCGGACGTGGTGTTCTTCGGCGAGAACGTGCCGCGTGCGCGCTACGCACAGGCGCTTGCGGCACTGCACGCGGCCGATGCGGTGCTGGTTGTCGGTTCGTCGCTGATGGTGTATTCGGGATTCCGCTTCGCGCGCATGGGCCATGAGCGCGGGATGCCGGTGGCGATCCTCAATCGCGGACAAACCCGCGCGGACGCGCTGGTCGACCTGAAACTCGAGGGCGACTGCGGCGAGGTGCTGTCAGCCGCGTTCCCCGCTACTTGAAACTACTGCGTCGGCTCCACGGCAGGTGCGACGGTTTCATCGAGGGGTGTCGTCGGCGCGGGCTTCGCGACCACGAACATCGCGCGGTAACCCGGGGCGAGATTCGCCATCAACAGCGTGGTCGGCACTTCCACCGTACGCACACCGTCGACGTAAGGTCCGACCTGATACGGCGGGAACACGAAACGCAGGGCCATCAGCTTGTCGCTGTCGGGCGCAAGCACCGGTTCGAAGGCCGCGAACGACGCCGGCACCGGTTCGGTGCCTTCATCGATCATGCGGCCGACCGAGCGCATCACTTCGGCGCGCTCGCCGGCCGGCAACTCGTCGGCATCGACCCGCTGCGACAGCGATGCATGCAACTGCTCGCGCGCATAATCGGAAATCGCGTTCCAGGCTTTCGCATCAGGGAACAGGTCGTTCGCGGTCAACAACTTGTTTTGCTGCGGCAACCACACGAAACGCGCGACCAGCGGCGCACCGTGGGCGCCACCTG
>JAYUUH010000241.1:0-4652 GCA_043754745.1 Lysobacter sp. | reverse complement strand
TGGGTTTTCTGCAAGGCAAGCGCGCCCTCATCACTGGCATCGCCAGCGAACGCTCCATCGCGTCTGGCATCGCCGAAGCCATGCACCGCGAGGGGGCGGAACTGGCGTTCACCTATCAGAACGAAAAGCTGAAGTCGCGCGTCGAGAACGCAGCCGCGGAGTACGGTTCCAGCATCGTTCTGCCGCTGGATGTCTCCGACGACGCCCAGATCGCCGCCTGTTTCGCCGAACTCGGCAAGCACTGGGACGGTTTCGATATCCTTATTCACGCCATCGCCTTCGCCCCGCGCGAAGCGATTTCCGGGCAGTTTCTCGATGGCCTGACCCGCGAGAACTTCGCCATGGCCCACGATATTTCGGCCTATTCGCTCGCGGCGATGGCCAAGGCAGCGCGGCCGATGATGGCGGGTCGCAACAGTTCGGTGCTCACGCTTTCCTATCTCGGCGCCGAACGGGCGCTGGCCGGCTACAACCTGATGGGCGTGGCCAAGGCCAGCCTGGAATCGACCGTGCGCTATCTGGCTTACAACCTCGGCCCGGAAGGCACCCGCGTCAACGCGATCTCGGCCGGCCCGATCAAGACCCTGGCTGCCGCCGGCATTGCCGGATTCCGCAAGATCCTCGGCCATGTCGAACAGAACGCGCCGCTGCGACGCACCGTCACCATCGATGACGTCGGCAACGTCGCCGCTTTCCTGTGCTCGGACCTCGCGTCCGGCGTGACCGGCGAAATTACCTACGTCGACGCCGGATACAACATCCTCGGCATGACCGGAATCGACAACGAGTAAACACGAAGCGACGCACCGGCGATTGGCGAAAAAAAAGCCCGGCGATGCCGGGCTTCTTCGTTCAGCGGACCAAGAACCTGCCGCAACCGGGCTTCACAGCCGGTCTTCGGCGATCTCCACCTTCATCCGCTTGCGCTCGGCCTTGCCGACGGCCAGCACATCCTGGTCGCCGATCCGCGGCGCCAGTTCGCGCAGGAAGCCCGCACGCATTTCGGGCGTGATCTCATCGGCACTGCCCTGCCCGACCTTGGTCACTTCGAAGACGATCATCTGACCGTTCTGACCGCGGACCTTGCCCGGCGAGGCCTTGCCTGCGGCCGGCGGCGGCACCAGGAAATAGGCCTCGGCCGCGACGGCGTCCGGCACCGGCGCATTGCGCGGTACCGCCGGCACATTGGCGACGACCCACTGCTTCGCAGCGGCGATCGTGGCCAGCGACTCGCCCTTCTTGATGCGGGCGAGCGCGGCTTCGGCTTCGGCTTCGGCAGCCTTGCGCGCACGATCCGCGCGCACCGCGGCCACGACCTGCGGACCGACCTTGTCCAGCGGTTGCACCCGTTCCGGCGTTTGTTTGACCACCCGGATCAGTACGCTGTGGTTGGGCGCGATCTCGATCGCGTCGCTGACCATGCGGCTCTCGATCAGCGCCTCGGAGAACGCGGCGCGCAGGACCGCAGGATTCGCAGCGATGCCGGTTCCCTGACCGCGCGCGAACGGACCGAGTTTCTGCACCGGCAGATTCGCGCTGCGCGCGGCCGGCGCCAGCGAAGCCGGGCTCTTCAGCACTTCGTCGACCAGCTTGCCGCTCAGCTCGTTGTAGGCGCGTTCGCGGGCGGTTTCGGCAAGCATGCGCTCCAGCTCGGGACGGGCCTGTTCGAACGGCATTTCGCGCCCGGCCTTGATTTCGCGTACCTGGATGATGTGCCAGCCGAACTCGCTCTTGATCGGTCCGGAAATGGTGCCTGTCGGCGTCGCGAACACGGCGTCCTCGAATGCCTTGACCATCTGTCCGTTCTTCGCGATCCAGCCCAGATCGCCGCCGCCCTCCTTCGAACCACCGTCATCGGAGTTCTGGCGCGCGATCGCAGAGAAATCGGCGCCGGCCGCTTTTACCTGCGCCAGCAACGTTTTCGCCTTGGCCCCGGCCGCTTTCTGCGCAGCGGCATCCGCACCGGCTTCGACCTTCACGAGAATATGCGAGGTGAGGCGTTGCTCGGGTTCGGTGAAACGTGCCTTGTCCTGCTCATACTGAGTCTTCAACGTATTTTCGTCGGCCGCCGCCGGCACCGCCATGGTCGCGGCGTCGATGTCGACATATTCGATCGTCACCATTTCGGGCGAACGGAAGTCGGCCGGGTGCGCCTTGTACCAGCTCGCGATCTCCGCCGCCGCTACCGGCGCGGTATCGACGGGCACCGGCAACACCGCGTAGGACACGTCGCGCGTTTCGCTGAGCAGCGAGATCAGACGCTGACCTTCAGTATTGGTCACGAATGCGGAATTGCGCAGACGCGACGCGAGCAACTGCTGCTTTAGCGTGTCGCGGACCTGCTGATCAAACTCGGCCGGGGTTCTCGCTGGAACGCCGGAGGCCAGCGACAGGCGATAGCGCTGGAGATCGAATTTACCGTCGATCTGGAATTCGGGAATCGATTCGATGGTATCGCGCACCTGCGCATCGCCGATCGCGAAGCCCTCGCGCTCGGTGGCCATGCGCATCACGCTCGCATCGATCAGGCTCTCGAGGATCCTGCGTTTGTTGTCGATGCTTTCGAACTCGCGCACGTCGAAATTTTCGCCGGCGGCCTGGCGCTGCTGCTGGCGCTCATCTTCGAATTTGCTGCGGAACTGTTCGGCGCTGATCTCTTCCTTCTGCCAGAGCGCCTTGCGCACCAGCCACCAGTCCGGCGCGGACGACCACCAGGCCGGCGGGGCCTCGATCTTGGCAACGAACGTGTCGTTACGCTGGAACAGATACTGCTCCATGCCGAAAAAGGCGAACGGGATCATCAGCATCCCGAGAATGATGGTGGCGATCCAGCCGGAGGATTTATCGCGTAGGGCTTGCAGCATTGGCGAGGCGTGCCGAATGAGGGGCCGCCAAGTGTAGCCGGAGCGACGCGCTGCAGCATGCCTGGCGGGCACGAAATAAGGCGAAAAAAGCGTCCGATCCCGTGTTCCGGAATGCATTCGAGAGTTCGGAAACGACAAAGGCACCGTTTCCGGTGCCTTTGAAGCCCTGCCCGAAGGCAGGAACTGAATTTGAAGGGATTGGCGGAGTGGACGGGACACTCTAGGAAGTGTCCAACCATCCAGCCCTATCAAGCACTTACGCGCCCGGACACTCGCCTCAATGTGTCCAAGGGAGGGTCCAACATCGAAATCATATCATTACGGGCCTTTTGACGCCAAGGAGACGTCGCGCGCGTAGGCCCTGTGTCGTAGCCGCTAGGGATCCCCACCCGAAGGTCGTATCAGCACTCGCTTTTTTCTAACGGTGATGACCACAGGGGCAGGAAGAGGGGGCAGCGAGAATACAGGGGATGGCGGTGGGGCTGGCAGGGTATCGGTGTAGCGTCCCAAATGATCGCCATCCAATGAACTAGGAGTGGGATACAGGCTCACAACAGTGAAAAAGGGCAGCCCTCCCGCGTGGATATAGCGCAAGATCATTAGCGCGTCAGGGCTGAGGCGCATGGCGATTTTCAGCTTGTTCCCGCTTTCTGTGGCAAACATCTGCCCTGACTGTCGACATTTCTTCCAGACCAGCTGGGCCACACTGGATGCATGTTTGTTTACCCAAGTCCCATGGTTAAACCGGATATGGGTCTCCCCAAAGGATGAATCGCCCCGTTGCAGGCAAATCGGAGTCGGACCCGTAGTATCTAGAATGCCGGCGGGCACTAGCCCGAACTCTTTGCTCCCCCCATAGGTCCAAAAATCGTATGCCGACATGCTTTCCGTAGCCTCCATTCGTCGGCACAGCCTACCTGAACGGCTTGGACCGTGACGTTGACCCGAACCAGCCCTAGGGCTAGTATTTCCCAAGCCGAAGACGATAGATCCACCTAGTGGCGATATAGGTGAGGTCCAAGAGGCGGGGTTGGGGCCAACCACCGAAAGGTGGCCAACTGGACGAGGACACTGGCAATAGCCAGACACAGGAGTCCTGAGGGTTAACCCTCTAATGGATACTGCGGGCGTCGTTCCGAACTTGTTTCAAAAGCCGCCTTAGGGCGGCTTTTTTTTGCGCTCTTGACGCGAAGGTAGCATTACACCCTGTGCCGGCGGCTCAAAACACGGCCTCTGGGCGGAAGATACTGGAAAGGGCCATTCAAAAGGGCGGCCTTTTTGTGTTGGCGACTAAACCAATCTCAACCATCAATGAGAATACTCCGCTGGGTTCCATTGTCTTCTATGGGAGATCGCAGCCTCTGGGTTTGGAAGAAATTAGCCAAAAAGACGTAATGGAAAATCCGATCAGCCCCTAACAAGGCCCCGTAAGACATCAGGGTGCAAGCAACCCCGGCTGCTAGCGCGGGCCAGAAACCCCAGCCGGCTTTTACGCCTAGGGGGAATACTAGGAAGAGGGCCAGCGACGGCAGGACGAGCCAGAAGATGCCCTTGGCCAATTCAGCTGCTTGGATGGCGCTGCCGTATCTCGATACAGCCACATCAGTGCCAGGAGTGAAGTCAGTGGCAGAGAGGCCAGCAGTGCGCCAGCCAGCGAGCTGCGCTTGCCCAACTCGCTAATGGCAGCGATGAATCGCCCCGGCTTCTGTAGACACTCACGAGCCGTGTCGTAGGGACTGCTTTTCAAACTCTACCGGAGACAGGCCCTGGTTGTTGCCATGCCTGCGC
>JAYUUH010000240.1:0-4653 GCA_043754745.1 Lysobacter sp. | reverse complement strand
GCCGTGCGGGACGATCGCGTCGATGCGGCGTCCCTGCAACTGCGCTTCGTAAGGTTTCAACGCGGGAAACGCGAACCATGCCGAACGCAGCGGCTCGCCGACGACCGCGGCGGCCAGCCGGTCGGCGGCGCGGCGGATTTCTGGACCTTCAGGCATCGGTTCGCAAGGCTCGGTTCGGCATGATCAAGTTCCGCGCAGCGACGGAGGAATGGTCTGCAACTCGTGGTATTCGAAGCCGATGTGGCGCTCGGTGACGCGGGCGATCCGCGCCGAGACCAATACCGCCGGGCCGGTGCCGCTGAAGAACAGCAACTGCGCCACATTGCCTTCCTGCAACAGGCAGCCGCCGGGACGGAACACGCCGCAGCCGCCTTCGGACAGATCCAGGACATCGGCGACCCAGGCCCGATCGCCGTGGACGATCATGACTTGGATCGCGAACGGGACGCGGTCGCCGGTGCGTCGATCGTTGAGCAGGGTTTCTTCCAATGCGGGTCCTGAAGCGTGGGGGATTGCTAAAGCCTTGACGCCAACGCTGCGGGATTTGCATGCGTACGGACCCAAGGCTGCCTCAGGCGCGCTCGGCAGGCAAGCATCGCCGTCGTGCGCGGGCGAAATGCCCGGCACCCGCCTGCGCAGAGGTGCATGCGGAATACGGCGCGCTGGGGATCGATCAGATCGACTGCATGCGCCCGCCGTCCACGGCCAGACTGACGCCGTTGATGTAGCCGGCGGCAGGCGAACACAGGAAGGCGATCGCGGCGGCGATCTCGTGCGGTTGCGCGAACCTGCCCGCCGGCACCGTCTGGCGCATGCCGGCGGCCACCGCGTCTTCGGCTTGGCCGCTGGCCTTGGCGCGGTCCTGCAGGATCTGCGCCAGGCGACCGGTCTGGGTGTAGCCCGGCAGCACGTTGTTGACGGTGATGCCTTCGGCCGCGAGTTCGCGCGACAGGGTCTTGGCCCAGCTCGCGACCGCGCCGCGGATGGTGTTGGACACGCCGAGGTTGGCGATGGGTTCGTACACCGAGGTCGAGATCACATTCACGATCCTGCCCCAGCCGGCGGCGCGCATACCCGGCAACACCGTTTGCACCAGCGCATGATTGGCCAGCAGATGCTTGCGGAAGGTATCGAGGAACGCATCCTCGCCAGCGGTGTGCACCGGTCCCCCGGAGGGGCCGGCGGTATTGTTGATCAGCACATGCACGGCGCGCTCGGCGGTGAGGGTTTCGATCGCGACGCGCAGGCCGGAGGTGTCGGCGATGTCGGCGGTGATGAAGCCGTGGCGCTGCATGCCGGTGTTCGGCAAGCCAGCGACCACTGCGGCGAGCGCATCCGCGCGTCGCGACATCACGGTGACATCGGCGCCGAGCAGGGCGAGTTCGTGCGCGGTCGCGCGGCCGATGCCCTCGGACGCGCCGCAGACGAGCGCGTGTTTGCCGCTGAGATCGAGATCCATGGTCGTCGTGTCCGGTGAAGGTCGGGGTGATCCGGGCGTCGGATTCAGTCGCTGCGTTCGGCGTCGCTGGCGCGCATCAGTGCGGCGATGGCGCGTGCGCCAGGGTCGTTGCGTCCGGCCATGTCGTCGCGGACCGCGCGCCGGTTGGCCGGCGGATGATTCTGGCCGAGCTTGAATTTCAGGTCGATGCGTCCGGGCCGGAAGCGGAAGCCGACGATGCCGC
Source organism: Lysobacter sp. (assembly GCA_043754745.1). Lineage (GTDB taxonomy): Bacteria > Pseudomonadota > Gammaproteobacteria > Xanthomonadales > Xanthomonadaceae > Lysobacter_I. The sequence continues at coordinate 2,971 of JAYUUH010000240.1, read as the reverse complement.
GCAATTGATTGCGGTGATCGTCGCGTGCCATCTCGAACCGCCAGTCGTGCCCGACCGTCGCCTCGAAGCGCTGGCTGAGACGGTCGACGAGATCGCCGAGCGCGGCTTCGTCGTCGTAGCGTTCGAGCTCGCCGCGCAGATGCGCGATCGCGTAATTCCAGGTCGGCACCCGCGCCGCGACCTCTTTGTCGGGATACACGCCCGGCGAGACATAAGCATCCGGACCGTGGACGATCATCAGCACGGCGCCGTCGTGGTTCGCCTGTGGATTCGGCCGCGCCCAATGGCCTTCGATCAGCACCGCATCGCCGTCGCGGCGATACAGCACCGGCAGATGGCTGGCGAAAGGTGCGCCTTCGGCATCAGTACTGATCAGGGTGACGAACGGATGCGCGTCGATCAGCGCGTCGAGCAGGGTCAGGTCGGTTTCGGCGAAGGCGCGGGGGAGGTACATGCGTTCAATTGCCCGGAATGCGTTGAGCGTCGCGCGAAAAGCAAATCCCCCCGCCGCCTGCTACGCAGACGACGGCCCCCTTTTTCAAAGGGGGCAATGTGTGTGCTTCATATTCTTTCGGTGGACTGGGCAATGCGCGAGCTTCTCTCCACCTTTTCAGATAAAGCGATCTCTTTGCTCTATCACCCTTTGGAAAAGAGGGGCAGGGGGGATTTGCCTTTCCGCCACTCATCACCGACTACTCAGACTCGTGCGCCCAACGTCTGCACCATGCGGCCGTGCAGCGCGGCATCGTCGTCGCCCTGCGGCGGCAGGACTTCGCTGAGCGAGAACCCGCGCTCCAGCGCGTCTTCCTCATCCAGTCCCTCGAACGCGACGAACTCCGCATCCATCAGCGCCGCGCGCGCGGTGTCCTCGCTGTCGTAGGCGAGCAGGTTGCCGTCGCTGTCGAACACATCGGCGGTGCCGGCCTCGCGGACGCGCAACTGCGCCCACACCAGGGTGCGCCCGAGGCTCGCCAGCCACCATTCCCGGCGTATGCCGTCTTGATCCGTCGTCATGTCGCGATCGCTCATGTTCCCGCCACCGACCACAGCCACAGGATGCCGGCCGCAGACAGGCCGATCAGGATCGTCGCCAGCGACAGCCGCGCCGGCGTGGCGAGGCCGTCGAGATTGCGGTCCTTGGCGGCGCGATAGCCGCCGTCGAGCAGCCACCACAGCGTGACCGGATGAATGAAGGCCGGTGCGGCGAGTGCGGCGCGCATTTCCGGCTGGCGGTCGCGCAGGTGCACCAGCGCCAGCGGCCAGAAGATCACGAAGGCGGTGGCGCCGGCGATGGCCAGCGCCACGCAGACCAGGGCGAAGAACAGGATCATGGTGCGTCGCTCGATGCGTGCGGGTTGTGCCGGTACTCGGCAATGACTTCGATGGGGCCGACGATGCCGTCGTTGAAGGCTTCGAGTTCATCGGCCGGCACCCACCATTCGGTGTGATGCGCACCGCCGACTTTCTGCACTGCGTAGCGGTCGACGAGATCCTTTCGCACCCGGAACCGGGTGACGTAACCGACGCCGCTGTCCTTCACGTTCCAGCGCGTGGCAATTTCCATCGCGTAGCGTTCGTTGGTGACCGGGTAAAAGATCGGTTGTTCCGGCAGGCGCGGCGGCCAGCGCTGGAAGCCGCTCGTTTCGACCAGCGCCAACTCGTTGGGTCCGGTCGGCCGATACATGACAACGAGATCGCCTTCGATCTCGATATTGCCGGTGATCGTCATCAGAACTCCGCGTGACCCGGCGCGCGCGGGAATGGGATCGCGTCGCGGATATTGCTCAGGCCGCAGACGTAGACCACCAGCCGCTCGAAGCCGAGGCCGAAGCCGGCGTGCGGCACGGTGCCGTAGCGGCGGAAGTCGCGGTACCAGCCGTAGTGCGAGGGATCTAGGCCGAACTGGGCGATGCGCGCGTCCAGCACGTCGAGGCGTTCCTCGCGCTGCGAGCCGCCGATGATCTCGCCGATGCCCGGCGCCAGCACGTCCATCGCCGCGACGGTCCTGCCGTCGTCGTTCAGACGCATATAGAAGGACTTGATGTGCTCGGGGTAATTCATCACCACCACCGGGCGGCCGACGTGGGTTTCGGTGAGCCAGCGTTCGTGCTCGGTCTGCAGGTCCAGGCCCCATTCGACCGGGAACTCGAACTTCTGTTTGGCGTTCTGCAGCAGCTTCACCGCGTCGGTGTATTGGATCCGCTCGAACGGCGCGTTCACGAACGCCTCCATCCGGGTGATCGCGTCCTTCTGCACGCGCTCGGCGATGAAGGCCATGTCGTCGCCGCGTTCGCTCAGCACCGCGCGGAACAGGTATTTCAGGAAGTTTTCGGCAAGGGTGGCGTCGTCGTCGAGATCGGCGAAGGCGATCTCCGGTTCGATCATCCAGAACTCGGCCAAGTGGCGGCTGGTGTTGCTGTTTTCGGCGCGGAAGGTCGGGCCGAAGGTGTAGACCTTGCTCAGCGCCAGGCAGTAACCCTCGACGTTGAGCTGGCCGGACACGGTCAGAAACGCCTCTTTGCCGAAGAAGTCCTTGCTGAAATCGACGTTGCCGTCGGCGGTCTTCGGCAGATTCATCATGTCCAGCGTGGAGATGCGGAACATCTGGCCGGCGCCTTCGGCGTCCGAGGTCGAGATGATCGGCGTGTTGACCCAGTAGAACCCGCTCTCGTGATAGAACCGGTGCACCGCCTGCGCCAGACAGTGGCGGATGCGGGTGACCGCGCCGAACAGGTTGGTACGCGGGCGCAAATGCGCGACTTCGCGCAGGAATTCCAGGGTGTGCGGCTTGGGCTGGATCGGGTAGGTCTCCGGGTCTTCGACCCAGCCCACGACCTCGATTTCGGTCGCCTGGATCTCGAAGCTCTGGCCCTTGCCCTGCGAGGCCACCAACGTGCCGGTGGCCACTACCGCGCAGCCGGCCGACAGACGCTTCACTTCGGTTTCGTAATTCGGCAGCGCATCGGTGGCG
>JAYUUH010000239.1:0-4656 GCA_043754745.1 Lysobacter sp. | reverse complement strand
AACGGGGGCGGGTATCCTGCCCGCATGCCCCGATCCACCGCCATCGACCGCTTTGCCCGCGCTGTTTCGATCATCGGCCATCCGCTGCTGGTGCTGCCGGCGGCCTTGATGTGGCCCGCCGCGATGCGCGGCGGCGATCCGCGGACACTGCAGGCTGCGTTCGCGGGGTTCGCGCTGTTCGCGGCCCTGGTGATGGGCTGGTCGTGGTGGCAGGTGCGGCGCGGCCGCTGGACGCATGTCGATGCCAGCCAGCACTCCGAACGCCGTTCGCTGAATCGCGTGCTGCTTGCACTGATCGCCCTCGGCGCATGGCTCGCGTGGCGCGCGCTGTCCACGCCCGATCCGGGGCTCGCGCTCGCCTTGTCCGCGGTCATTGTCGCCGCGGCGCTCCTCACGACCCGCTGGTGCAAACTCTCGCTGCACCTCGCGTTCGCGGTGTATGCCATCGGTCTACTGTGGCCGCTGGGCTGGATCGCGATCGTTGCCTGCTGCGCATTCGCCGTGGCCATCGCCTGGTCGCGGCTGCGGCTGTCGCGGCATCGGCCGCGGGATCTGGTCGCCGGCACCATCGCCGGCTCGCTGGCGGCCATGGCGTATTGGCCGTCGCTGCATGCGCTGCGGGCATCGCCGTGAGCACGGACCGCCGCGAAGGCGTGGAAGCCGGCGACGCAATACGCCTGTTCCATACGTCGGAACACGCCTGCGGGTATTGGCCGGAGCGACAGGCGCGCGATCTGGTGTTCGATCCCGGCGATCCGCGGCTCGCGCAGACGTACCCGATGGCGCTGGGCTGGGGATTCCGGCGTTCCGGCAATCTCATCTACCGACCGCATTGCCGCGGCTGCCAGGCCTGCGTGGCGGTGCGCATCCCGGTCGAGGAATTCCGGCCCGACCGCAGCCAGCGCCGCTGCCTCGCGCGCAACGCCGATCTCGAAGTGCGGGTACTGCCCGCTGAGCGCAACGACGAACACTTCGCGCTGTATCAGCGCTACCTCGATGCGCGCCATCCCGGCGGTGGCATGGACGGTCGCGGCGCGGCGGAATTCGACCAGTTCCTGGTCAGCACCTGGGGCCAGGGTCGATTCCTCGAACTGCGCACCCGCGAGTCGCACGGCACCGGCGAGCTGCTGGCGGTGGCGGTGACCGATGTCGCCGCCGACGCGATGTCGGCCGTCTACACGTTCTACGATCCCGATGCCGCGGATCGCGGCCTCGGTACGTTCGCGATCCTGCAGCAGATCGCCTGGGCGCGACGCGACGGCAAACGTCATCTGTATCTCGGATACTGGATCGACGGTCATCGCAAAATGGCCTACAAACGCCGCTTTCAACCGCTGGAAGCCTTCGATGGCCAAGGCTGGTCGCGCCTCGCCGGGGACGATCCACAATGAAGGTCTCGCCATGACCCTGCTTTTCCCGCTTCGACTGTCGGCCGGGCTGATCGCCGCAGCGTTCGTCGCCCTGTGCACAGGCTGTGTCCGCGTCAACGTGCACGGCGATGCGGATGCCGCACGCGCCGGCACGCCGACGCTGCGGGTCGCGACCTACAACACGTCGCTCTACAACGACACCGATAGCGGGCTGATCCGGCGCCTCGAAGCCGGCGATCCGGCCGCTCGCGACATCGCGACCGTGCTGCAGCGCGTGCGTCCCGATCTGGTGCTGCTCAATGAATTCGACTACGACGCCGACGGCCGTGCGGCGGATCTCTTCCAGCGCAGGTACCTGGAAGTGCCGCAAGGCAGCGATGGCCGCGCGCTGCGCTATCCGTATCGCTATTTCGCGCCTGTGAACACCGGCGTGCCCAGCGGCCTTGATCTCGACGGCAATGGCATCGTCGGCGGCAACGGCCGCGACCGCGGCAACGACGCCTGGGGCTACGGCCTGCATCCCGGCCAGTACGGCATGCTGGTGCTGTCGCGTTATCCCATCGATACCGCGCAGGTGCGCACTTTCCAGTTGTTGAAGTGGAGCGCGATGCCGGACGCTGCGCGGCCGATCGATCCGCGCGCGCGCGGCCATTACCATCCGGATGCGATCTGGCGGCAACTGCGGCTGTCGTCGAAATCGCATTGGGACGTGCCGGTGCGCACGCCGCGCGGGACCCTGCACTTCATGGTGTCGCACCCAACCCCGCCGGTGTTCGACGGCCCCGAGGATCGCAACGGCGCGCGTAACGCCGACGAACTGCGGCTGTGGCGCGAATATCTGGACAACGACGACGCCGACCGCGGTTGGCTGTGCGACGACGACGGTCGCTGCGGCGGCCTGCCCGTCGGCGATCGTTTCGTGATCGCGGGCGATCTCAACAACGATCCCGTCGACGGCGATGGCCGCCATGAGGCGATCCTGCAGCTGATCGAGCACCCGCGCATGCTGCGCATGCCCGCACCGCGCAGCCGGGGCGCCGTCGCCGCCGCGCGCGACACCGGCAGCGCCAACGTCGGCCATCGCGGCGACGCGGGCGAAGACACCGGCGACTTCGGCCCCAAGGTCGGCAATCTGCGGCTGGACTATCTGTTGCCGTCCGAGGGCCTGCGCGCCACCGCCAGCGGCGTCCACTGGCCGGTTCCCGGCGCGCCGGAACACGACGCCACCACAGCGACGGACCACCGCCTGATCTGGATCGATCTGATCATCGAACGATAAGCGTCCGCCGCCCACTTCCGGCAGCAGTTTCATGCCCCGTCCGCACGCGCGCCCGCATTGCCGAGGCGGGTGGTCCACCTCCGTTTCCCTGGACAAAAACGAACACAACGAATGCAGTTGTAGAAATCGAAAATTTGGGTATAAGCTCCATTCATGATCCTCGGTAAATCCGAAGCGGGTGCCGGGGCAGATGGCGACGTTGGGGAGTCTCCAGTGGTGGAAGCTGCCGTCCGAACGGCGGCCAACGCCTTGCTGAAGACGCTTCCCAGCGGTACGCATGTCGCCATCGCATGGCGCCACGCGCGCCTCGGTCTCGGCAGTACACATACTGCTTCCGGCAGCGACGGACTGCGTCTGGCCGTACTCGACCATCATCGCGGAAACATCCGCAACGACACGTCGGCGGGCATCGCTTCGCTGGACATGATGTTCGATTACCATCGCGACGACGACGGCAACGACATGACGCTCGGCCTGTGGTTCGCGACTCCGCCACTCGAAGACTGGGCGCAGACCTCATGGTTCCCGATGGCGCGCGACCTGATCGCCGCCACGTTGCAACTGGCGGAAGCCGATGCCAGGATCGAGACGCTGGAAAAATCCAAGCGGCTGCAGTACGCGCTGTACGAGATTTCCGATCTCGCGGGCTCCGGACTGGAAATGCGCGACATGCTGGCGCGGATCCACCAGGTGGTCGGCGGGCTCATGCCGGCGGAGAACTTCTACATCGTTCTGTACGACGGCAAGCGCGAGACCATGCGCTATCTGTATTTCGCCGACAGTCGCGATGCGTTCGACCCGAGCGCGGACATCGAATACGCGGTCGACCACAACATGCACAGCATGACTGCGGCGCTGCTGCGCCATGGCCGGCCGCTGATCGGTTCCCCGCGCGACATCATCGAATCGCTGGACATCCAGGACGACGAGTACGCGGGCGGCCCGATGAGCGAGGACTGGCTGGGCATCCCGCTGCTGCGCGACACCCAAGTGTGCGGCGCGATCGTGGTGCAAGATTACGAGCGCCCCGAACGCTACGACATCGAAGACCGCGCCCTGCTCGAATACGTCGCCCAGCACATCCTCACCGCGCTCGACCGCAAGACCGCACAGGTCGAACTGGAACGTCGGGTCAAAGAGCGTACCCACGCGCTGGAAATCGCCAACCTCGAACTGCAGGCGGAAGTCGTCGAGCGCGAACGCGCGGAGAAACTGCAGCAAGCCCTGTTCCGCATCACCGAACTGTCGGTCAGCGCCAACAGCCTCGAACGTTTCTACGCGGACCTGCACTCGATCGTCGGGGAATTGCTCTACGCCAAGAATTTCTACATCGCGCTGCTGACCAGCGACGGCAAGTTCATCGAATTTCCCTACGTCGCCGATGAGATCGATATCCGCAAGGTCCGCGACCGTCCGCGCGCGAAGGGCTTGACCGAGTACGTGATCGATACCGGACGGCCGCTGCTGGCCGACCGAACGCACATCCAGTCGCTGGAAACGCAGGGCCTGGTCAACAGCTTCGGGCCGCTGGCGCATTGCTGGCTCGGCGTGCCGCTGAGCCGCGACGATACCGTGCTCGGCATCATCGGCGTGCAGAGCTACACGCCGCGCATCGGTTTTACCGAGCGCGACCAGGAACTGCTGACGTTCGTCGCCCACCATATCGAGGCCGCATTGGCGCGCAAGCGCGCGCAGGACACGCTGATCACCGCGCACGCCGAACTGGAGACCCGGGTGCAGACCCGCACCCAGGAACTGGCCGACGCCAATCGCGAGCTGCGCGAACAGATCGCCGAGCGCCTGCGCGCGGAGCAGCGCCTGCGCCATCAGGCGCGCCACGACAGCCTGACCGGGTTGCCCAATCGCGCGCAGCTGCAAGAACGTCTGGACGACGCGATCGCGCGCGTTTCCATGGGCGGCAAGCCGTTCTCGGTGATGTTCCTCGACATCGACCGTTTCAAGCTGATCAACGACAGCGTGGGCCACGTCGCCGGCGACGAGCTGCTG
>JAYUUH010000238.1:0-1589 GCA_043754745.1 Lysobacter sp. | reverse complement strand
AAGAATCCGAATCCCGGCGCCTACATCGGTGCCAACGGTGCGATGTACAGCTATCCCGAAGGATTGGCCTACACCCATTGGACGACCGGCGACGATCTGTCGAAAGACGGCGCGAAACTGGCGGCGAAAGCGCAGCAGGACGCCAACGACGAACCGGACCGCTGTCGCCGACCAGCAGCTACACCGAGCGCCACATGGGCATCAAGTTGATGGCGCTGATCGTCGGATACGAGTTGTTCGGCGACGTTCCGTACAAAGCCGGCTCGGCGCTGACCTATCGCGAGCGGCTCATCACCCTCACCAATAATCTGGTGTGGCACCAGAACGGCGCCGGGGGCGCGCTGCCGGCCAATCGCGTCGATGGCGGGCTGTGGAAATACGGTAGCCAGGAGGGCAATGGCCCGGAGACGCAACTGCTAGTGAGTTTCTGGCAGACGCCTTTCGTGGTCGATCCGATGGTGCGCGCCTATGTGCTGACCGACAGCACCGACATCGCGAATTTCATCCGCCGGACCGGCAACGCGCTGAAATACGGCGCCAAGTCGTACACGCCAGCGCAGCGCAGCGTGTACACGAACGTGCCGGAAAATCTGCGCCTGGTCGATTACGTCACCCTGGTCGACGGTTCGACCTTCGCCGCCGACGGCGTCGGTCCCGAGCATGTGCTGTCGGTCGCCGGCGCGGTGGCCTGGGCCTATTACTTCAGCAAGCTCACCGGCCAGCAGGACGATAGTCTCGGATTGGCGGCGAGCGAGCTGTACCGCACCTACAGCTACGAAACCAACGAATGGACACGGCCTACGGCGCCGGCCAGTGGTGCGACCGCGTATCGCAACAACCCGCCGCGCCGCTACAACTGGACTTACAAGACCAGCGGCAGCCTGTCGTGGTGCATGTCGGACGTGCGCTGGGTGCAGAACTGACGCCGCGCGGGCGGCGACGCCGGTTCGATACGGATCCGGCGCCGCTCAGCCCGCGAAGCGCGGGTAGTCGGTGTAGCCCTTCGCATCCCAGGTATAGAAAGTGCTGCGATCGGCTTCGGCCAGCGGTGCGTTGGCGCGCAGGCGTTCCGGTAGGTCGGGATTGGCGATGAAAGGCATCCCGAAGGCCACCGCATCGAGCTTTCCGTCGGCGATCGCTGCTTCAGCTTCGCCGGCGCTGTAGCCCATGTTGCCGATCAGTACGCCGTCGAAACTTTCGCGTGCCGGCGTCATCACGTCGCCGTGCTGCTGGCCGAGAAAGTCCGCGCGCATCACGTGCCAGTACGCCAGTCCGTAGTCGTTGAGCCGCTTTCCGAGCCAGCGGACGAGGCCGACCGGGTCGCTGTCGCGCATGCTGTTGTAGCTGTTGAGCGGCGACACGCGCAGACCGACGCGACCGCTGCCCCAGACGCCGCAGACCGCTTCCAGCACTTCGAGCATCAATCGCGCTCGATGCTTGACCGGGCCGCCGTACGCGCCGCTGCGCTGGTTGGCGCCGTCGCGCAGGAACTCGTCGAGCAGATAGCCGTTCGCGCCGTGCACTTCCACGCCGTCGAAACCGGCGTCTTTGGCGTTGCGTGCGGCCTGCGCGAAACCGGCGACGATCCC
>JAYUUH010000237.1:0-1591 GCA_043754745.1 Lysobacter sp. | reverse complement strand
CGGCCACATCCTCACCATCGAAGATCCGATCGAATACCTGCACAAGCACAAGAAGTCGATCGTCAATCAGCGCGAGGTTGGTCTCGACACCCACGCCTTCCACAATGCGCTAAAAAACGCGATGCGCGAAGCGCCGGACGTGATCCTGATCGGCGAAATTCTCGACGCCACCACCATGGAGGCCGCTATCGCCTTCGCTGAAACCGGCCATCTGTGCCTGGCGACGCTGCACTCCAACAACGCCGACCAGACCATCGAGCGCATCCTCAACTTCTTCCCGGAAACCGCGCACAAGAACGTGCTGATGAACCTCGCCCTGAACCTCAAGGCGGTGATCAGCCAGCGGCTGGTGGTGGGGATGGACGGCCGCCGCATCCCAGCGGTGGAAGTGTTGATCAACACGCCGATGATCCGCGACCTGCTGCGGCGCGGGCAGGTGCACGAAATCAAGGCGGCGATGGAGGAGACACTGGAGGAAGGCATGGAGTCGTTCGACCAGTGCCTGTTCCGGCTGTGCAAGGAAGGCAAGATCGACATGGAGCAGGCGCTTCGCGCGGCCGACTCCCGCGACGGCCTGGCGCTGAAATTCCGCCTGTCGGAAGGCGGCGGCAGCGAGCACGACCCATATGCGGTGGCGTTTGAAGGCGGCGACGGGAGCTCGTCGTTCTCGCACTGAGAAACCGTTTCAGGTGCCGATGTACGCTGGGAAAACGCCTCGGGAAACCGGGGCGTTTTGCTTTCTGGGCGATGGAACCGCCCGCTCGCCGATGCCATCCGTCGCGGGCACCGGACTCGGCCGCATCGCGACGGGATCAGTCCGTCCGGTGCGGAGCGTCCACCTGCTTTTCCGGTCGCGCATTGTCGAACGCCGGCAACGCCAGGCATACGGCTTCGATCCGGCGGATGGTGGGATACGGCGCGAGGTCCACGGCGAAGCGACGGGCGTTGTAGACCTGCGGAATCAGGGAGCAGTCGGCGATCGTGGGCGTGTCGCCTTCGCAGAAGGTACCGGTGGCGGGGTCGTCTGCCAGCAGCGCTTCGAACGCATGCAGACCCTCGCGGATCCAGTGCCGCACCCACTCGTCGCGTTCGGACTGCGGCGCGTTCCACTCGCGCTCCAGATATTGCAGGACGCGCAGATTGTTCAGCGGATGGATGTCGCAGGCCACCATCAGCGCGAGCGCCCGCACCCGCGCCCGCTCGCGCGCGGTCGCGGGGAGCAGGGCGGCCGATCCATCCCAGGTTTCGTCGAGGTATTCCAGGATCGCCAGCGACTGCCGGATCATGCGTTCGCCATGCTTCAGCACCGGGACGAGCTTCTGCGGATTGGCGCCCGCGAACGCGGCCGAATGCTGCTCGCCTCCGTCGCGGATCAGGTGCACCGGCACCGATTCGTAGGCCAGCCCCTTGAGATTCAGGCCGATCCGCACCCGGTAGGCGGCGCTGGAGCGCCAGTAGCCGTACAGTCGCAGGGAATCGCTCATGACCGCTCCGTAAGATGACCTGGCCACAGTGCGCAGCCGGACGATGGTTGAACCGCGATGCGCGGCCCGGCCACCATAGCCCCGCAACGGCACCCCGGGGAAGCGAC
>JAYUUH010000236.1:0-4688 GCA_043754745.1 Lysobacter sp. | reverse complement strand
GTTCGCCGCCGACCGCACCGTGCAGCCAGGCGTCTGGAAGACCAGCACCGCGTTCAATCAAGTGAGTGGACGCATCGTCGGCGGCGTCTCGGCCGTTGGCGACCGCTCGTTCACCGTGCGCACCTCCGGCTGCGGCGGCACGATCGTTGCCGACAGCTTGGTCCTGACCGCCGCGCATTGCGGTAGCCAGAGCACGGTCTACGCAGGCTCCAACAACACCGGCAGCCAGACGGCCTACAGCGTCGCCCAGTACGTCCAGCACCCGAACTACAGCGTGAACTCCACCGCCGGCAGCTACAGCAACGACTATGCGCTGCTGCGCATCAACGGCACGTTTCCGACCAACCTCATCCGCGCCAAGCTCCCCGACGCGACGGTGATGCAAGCCGTGGCCAAGCCGGGCGACCCGGTAACCACCCTGGGCTGGGGCGCGACCTCGCAAGGCGGCAGCGGCACGACCAGCCTGCGCGAAGTCACGATCCCGGTCGTGTCCGACACCACTTGTGCGGCTTCCTACAATGGCAGCAGCGCGGCCAGCGGTCTCAAACTCAATCCGGCCGTCCAGATCTGCGCCGGGCTCGCGGCCGGCGGCAAGGACTCCTGCCAGGGCGACAGCGGCGGCCCGCTGATCGCGCCTTACAACGGTTCGATCTACAGCATCGGCGTTGTCAGCTATGGCAAGGGCTGCGCACTGGCGAACTACTACGGCGTGTACTCGGAAACGGCCGCCATGGCCGACTGGATCCGCAGCTACATCGGCGGCGGCACCCCGCCCACCGGCCAGACCTACACCAACAGCGCCGACTACACGATCAGCGACAACACCACGGTCGAAAGCCCGATCACCGTCTCCGGCCGCACCGGCAACGGCTCGGCCACCACGCCTGTCGCGGTGAATATCGTCCATACCTACATCGGCGACCTGAAGGTCGACCTCATCGCGCCGGACGGCAGCCTGTACGTGCTGCACAACCGCGCGGGCGGCAGCGCCGACAACATCAACCAGACCTACACGGTCAATCTGTCGGGCGAACCGTTGAACGGCACCTGGAAGCTGCGCGTGAACGACAACGCCGGTGGCGACGTCGGTTACATCAATAGCTGGAGCGTCACGTTCTGATCGAGCCAGCGATCGACATCCGATCGGCATGAATCGCGACATGAGCTGCGGGTAGCGATACCCGCAGCTTTTTTTTGCCCGGAAAAACGACCGATGCCGCCGGACGACCAAGCGGGGATCAACGCAGCCGCTGCTTCGCCGCCCACGCGGCCAGCTTTTCGCGGCCGATCTTGGCGTTGTGGCGGATGTCCACCGGGAACGCCTTGGGATAATGCAGGAAGGCTTCGACCTTGGCGGTATGCACGAAACCCTCGCCGAGGTGCCGCAGTTCTTCTTCGATGCGCGGCCATTCGGATGCCGCCACGCCCGCGCGCAGTTCCACGCACAGCACCGCGCGCTGCGCGCCGGTAGTTCCGCTCGAAGCCGGGCCGAGGCCGACCAGCGCGGTGCGGCGCACGTCGCGATGGGTGTTGAACACAGGTTCGATCTGTTCGGTGCACAGCGTTGTCCCAGCCGTGACTATGCGTTGGGTCTTGCGGCCGCAGAACCACAGCCGGCCTTCGCCGTCGTAATAGCCCAGATCGCCCATGCGATGCACGATGCGCGTCGAGCCGTCGGCCAGCGTTTCGCGGATCTTCGCGATGCGGGTGGCGGCATCGCGATTGAAATAGGTATCGGTCGCGGTGGGGCCGGCGACCGTGATCTCGCCGACCAGTCCGCCCTTCACGATCAGATCGTCCGACCAGGTGTCGATGGCGGCATCGTCGACGCGGATCAGCCGCACCTCGTTCGGCGGCACCGGGCGGCCAACGCAGGTGCCCGCGCCCTGCTCGGTGCGCGTGCGCAACGTCAGCAGTTCGCGGCCTTCGATGATCGCGACCGGCAGGCATTCGGTGGCGCCGTAGGGCGTCCAGAACTTCGCCTCCGGCGGCAACAGCCCGCGCAGGGTCGCGACCACATCCGCAGGCACCGGCGCGCCCGCGGACATCACCGTCTTCAGCCCCGGCAACGGTTGTCCATGGTCGGCCAGCACGCGCATCAACGCCGGCGAACCGAACAGTTGATCCACGCCGAAGCGCGCGATCGCCGCATGCAGTTTGCGCGGGTCGGCCCTGGCCGGCCGGGTCGGATCCATGTCGGGAATGATCGAGGTCGTGCCGAGCGCGGGATCGAACAGCGCGAACGGCGGAAACGTCGGCAGATTCGCGCCGCCGGGCGCGATGCCGAAGGCCTCACCCATCATCGCGATCTGCGCCACGAAATGACGATGGCGATACACCACGCCCTTCGGCACGCCGGTGGAGCCGCTGGTGAACAGGATGGCGGCGATGTCGTCCGGCTGCGTGTCCGCGAGCTGCGGCCCCGCATTCGCGCCATCGCGTTCGATCTCGGCCAGCGTCACATCGGCCAGGATCGCACGCGCGCCGGTGGTAATGCGCATGCGCGCGCTGCGCGACCAGCCCAGCAGCGCACGCGCGAACTGCGCCAGCGGAATACCGATGAAGGCGTCGGCCCGCGCTTCGTCCAGGCACTGCTTCAACGCGCGCCTGTCGATGCCGGGATCGACCAGCACCGGCACCGCACCGGCCTTGAACAGCGCGAACATGAGCAGGAAAAACTCGGGCGTGGGCCGCACCATCAGCACCGTGCGGGTGCCGCGGACGATGCCGCGCTTCGCGAGCCCTGCGGCGATGGCGTCGCTGCGCGCGTCCAGTTCGGCGTAGCTCAGCGCGATGGCGTAGCCGCCGTCGCGCCCCGGACAGCGCATCGCCACCTGCCCGGGACGCTCGCGCGCGAGTCGCGGCAGGCTGGCGGCGATGTTGCAAGAGTCGGTCATCGTGGAATTGTAGCGGGCGGTATACGTAGGCCGGTACACGTAGGAGGACCTTCAGGCCCGAGCTCCTCGAAAACACCCTGCCGTCGATCTGTAAGCCGATATGTCTTGCAGAGCTCGGGCCTGAAGGCCCTCCTACGGCCTGAAGGCCCTCCTACCGGATCGCCTACCGCTTCCTAGAATCGCGTATGCAACATCCTTGCCTGTCCTGCGGCGCCTGCTGCGCCCACTACCGGGTCGGCCTGCACTGGTCCGAAGCCGAACCCGAGCCGGGTACGCCCGACCTCGGCGGACGCGTGCCGATCGCGCTCACCGAAACCTTCGGCCCGCACCAGCGCAGCATGCGCGGTACGTGGGCGAAGCAACCGCACTGCGTGGCATTGCAGGGCACGGTCGGCGAGTCGGTCGGCTGCTCGATCTACGACGCGCGGCCCGGCGCCTGCCGCGACCTGCGCATGTCGTGGGACGGCGGCGGGCCGAACCCGCAGTGCGATCGGGCGCGGATCGCGTATGGCCTGGCGCCGCTGCAGCGCGAAGACGTGGAACGCGCACTGGCGGGTTGAAGCACGAGCATCGCCCGCGAACTCCGCCGCTGACGCCGAAGGCTCAGACCCGGTGGTTGTCGAGAAAACGCCGCATCGCCGGCACCAGCACTTCATGCTTGTCTTCGAGCACGTAGTGGCCGGCATCCTCGAAGGCGTGCGTCTCGGCCTGCGGCAGCGCGCTGCGGAAACCGTCGAGGAAATGCTGATCGAACACGAAATCGCGCAGGCCCCAACCGATGAAGGCCGGGCGATCGGCGTAGGCCGGCAGGCGTTTCGCGGCGGAACTGACCAGCGTCCACGCCGGGTCGCCCTCGCGCAGCGGGATGTCCTGCACGAAACGCAGCGTGGCGATGCGGTTCGCCCACGAATCGTAGGGCGCCTCGTAGGCGCGACGCACATCGTCCGGCATCCTGCGCATCACGCCGTCGCGCGCGGCGCCGGCCGAGAACGCATTGAAGCCGCGGATCATCAGCGCGCCCAACTTCATGTCGCGGCCGAGCTTCAACTGCCACGGCAGCGGCTTCGCTACCGGCAGCGGAAACGCGGCGGTATTGGTGATCAGCAGCCGGCGCACCTGCGCCTCGTGGGTCAGCGCCCAACCGAACCCGATCATGCCGCCCCAATCGTGGACCGCCAGCGTCACCGGCCCGTCGATGCCGATCGTATCGAGCAGACGGGTCACGTCCTCGACGCGCGATTGCAGCGTGTAGCGATAGTCCTTGTCGGCCGGCTTATCCGACAGCCCCATGCCGATGTGATCCGGCACGATGCAGCGGTACTTATCCTTCAGCCCCAGCACCAGATGCCGCCAGTAGTAACTCCACGACGGATTGCCGTGCAGCATCACGATCACGTCGCCATCGCGCGGACCTTCGTCCAGATACGACATCACGATGCCGGGACGCACTTCCAGGCGCTTGGGGGTGAAGGGGTAGTCGGGGTACGAATGCATGGTTTTGATAGCCAAGTGAGTTCAGGCGTCGAACGCCGTTGTCGATCGCTCGTTTCCGGACATCCGCAAGATTTAGCCAGCGGCGAACGGAGACCGGCAGCCGCGCCTGGCGGACCCCACACCGTTGCGCGCGACAGCGGCACCTCGCCGGCCGCGAAGTTTATCAGTCGCAAGCGTCATGTGGCCTCGGGTTCGGACGGCTTGGCGGCGGACCCATGATGCCGGTCCGTCAACCCCGCTGCGTACGCCTGGCGACGCTGCGAGTTGGCCTCCTCCCCCGCGTGCGGGGGAGGATAG
>JAYUUH010000235.1:0-1591 GCA_043754745.1 Lysobacter sp. | reverse complement strand
CCACCCCGACGTGCAGCGGTTGATGAGCCAACAGGGCGCGAAGCTCGTGCCCGATTCCATCCGTCCCTTCGAAGACTGAAACGAGAGATCGCCCCATGCGTGGAAATATCGCCCAACTGATGCAGCAAGCGCAGAAGATGCAGGAAAACCTGCAGCGCGCCCAGGAAGAACTGGCCAAACTCGAAGTCACCGGCAGCGCCGGCGCCGGCATGGTCAGCGTCACGCTGACCGGCCGCATGGAATGCCGCGGCGTGAAGATCGATCCGAGCGTGCTCTCCGATGTGGAGATGGTCGAAGACCTGGTGGTCGCCGCGATCAACGATGCGGTCAACAAGGTCAATGCCGAATCGCAGACCCGGATGTCCGGCGCCACCGCCGGCATGCCGATTCCGCCGGGGATGAAGATTCCGGGGATGTTCTGACGATTCGTTGTTAGAGCGGAGCGCAGCTCCGCTACCCCGTTTCCGGAGAGGTGGCAGCGGAGCTGCGCTCCGCTCTACAGATTGATGTCATGACCGTCTCCCTTCTCGAACAACTCATCGAAGCCTTCCGCATCCTGCCCGGGGTCGGCCAGAAAACCGCGCAGCGGATGGCCTATCACGTGCTGGAGCGCGATCGCGATGGCGCGCAGCGATTGTCCGAAGCGCTGGCCGCAGCAGTGGATCGCATCGGTCACTGCATGCGCTGCCGCGATTTCAGCGAGTCGGAACTCTGCGCCACCTGCGCCAGCGCCTCTCGCGACGCGCACTTGCTGTGCGCGGTGGAATCGCCGGCGGATCGCCTGGTGATCGAACAGGCCACCGGCTATCGCGGCTTCTACTTCGTGCTGCAGGGCCGGCTCAGCCCGCTCGACGGCATCGGCCCGCGCGAACTGGGGTTGGAAAAACTCGCCGCGCGCCTTGCGGAAGGCGAGGTGCAGGAACTGGTGATCGCGACCAATCCCACCGTGGAAGGCGAAGCGACCGCGCACTATCTCGCGCAGCTTTCCCGCCAGCACGGCGTGAAACCGACCCGGCTCGCCCACGGCGTGCCGCTGGGCGGCGAACTGGAATACGTCGACCGCAGCACGCTGTCGCATGCGTTTGGTACGCGCGGCGAAATGCCATGAAAATCCCGATGTGAACGATGATCCCTATGCGCCCTCGAAAGCGGCGTTGCCGTTCGTTCCCGACTTTGCAACCCGCGGCGAGCGCGTTGCGCTCTCGCTGATCTTGTGGGCGAATGCATTGTCGTCCGGCTTCTTCTTGCTGCTGGTCGCCGCAGCCAGCGTTTCGTTCGTGCTGGATCCTCGGGAGGAAAGCATCGGTGTGCGGACGGTGATGGTCGCGGCAACGATAGCGGCGGCATTGTCTCTGTGGGGAAGCGTCGCGCTGTGGATGCGTCGCCGCCACGCGATTCTGTTGCTACTGCCGATGCTCGCTGCGCTGGGCTGCGTGCTGGCCATTGCTCCAGCCGGAATCAAGCTCGGGTGGTTTTGCCTGCATCTGTGGTTCGCGTGCTATTCGATACTATTGTGGCGACGAGGCCGCCTGCTCTGATGCCGTGCGGCAGATGCAAGAGCTTGCTATCTGCTTAGTCCCAGGCCGATGAT
>JAYUUH010000234.1:0-1593 GCA_043754745.1 Lysobacter sp. | reverse complement strand
TGGTGGACGACGCCGATCAGGGCATCACCCATGTGGTGCGCGGCGCCGACCTGCTGGATTCCACCCCGCGGCAGATCCTGCTGCAACGCGCGCTGGGGTTGCCGACACCCGCCTACGCGCACCTGCCGCTGATCGTCGACATGGCCGGCCACAAGCTCTCGAAATCGCTGGCGGCGCTGCCCATCGACGACGACGACCCGCTGCCGGCGCTGCGGCTGGCGTGGCGGGCGCTGGGGCAGCCGCGGCACGCGCTGGACGGCCTGGGCAGCGTCGAACGCATACTGTCGCGGGCGACGCTCGAATTCGACCCCGACGCGATTCCGCGCGGCCCGATCAGTTTCGCCGCATTGCACAATGGCGCGGGCTTCAAGCGCGCATAGAATCGAAACGAATCCGACAACGCTGACCGGGCGAGAGACCCGGCCGCGAGCACCACACACTCAACCGGGATGGGAGAAACAGCATGACAACACGCGTCGCACTGGTCACCGGCGGCACCGGCGGCATCGGCACCGCCATCTGCAAGCGTTTGGCCGACATGGGCCACAAAGTCGCCACCAATTATCGCAGCGAGGAAAAGGCGAAGGCCTGGCAGGCGCAGATGAAGGCTGATGGCTACGACTTCGCGCTGGCCAAGGGCGATGTGACATCCGCCGAAGAAGCCGAGGCGATGGTGCGCGAGGTGGAGCGCCAGCTCGGGCCGGTCGACATCCTCGTCAACAACGCCGGTATCACCCGCGACGGCACCTTCCACCGGATGACCGCGATACAGTGGCAGGACGTGATCAACACCAATCTCAACTCGGTGTTCAACGTCACCCGCCCGGTGATCGAGGGCATGCGCGACCGCAAGTGGGGCCGGGTCATCCAGATCAGCTCGATCAACGGGTTGAAGGGCCAGTACGGCCAGGCTAACTACGCCGCCGCCAAGGCCGGCATGCACGGATTCACCATTTCGCTGGCGCGCGAGAACGCCAAACTCGGCGTCACCGTCAACACCATTTCGCCGGGCTACATCGCCACCGACATGGTCATGGCGGTGCCCGAAGAGGTACGCGCGAAGATCGTCGCCGACATCCCGACCGGACGCCTCGGCACCCCGCAGGAAATCGCCTACGGCGTGGCCTTCCTCGCCGACGAACAGGCGAGCTGGATCACCGGCTCCAATCTCGACATCAACGGCGGTCACCACATGGGCTGGTGAGCCCGCGCTGTCCTGGGCCGGGTGTCCGCACCCGTGCCGGGCGCAAGATGGCCGCACGACGGCGTGATTCGCGTCACTATTCTCTAGGCCGTTGTGATCAGCGCCAAGCCGCCGAACGGCGGCTTTCGGCCGACAAGTTGCAAGCGACCGCCGGCTGCGCCATGCTCGGAGACTGTACTCCTTAGAGTAAAGGCTCCATGCCCGCATCGCGGATCATCAAGAAGTACCCGAACCGCCGCCTCTACGACACCAAGATCTCGAGTTACATCACGATCGAGGACGTACGCCAGCTCATCGTCGACGGCGAGGAATTCGAAGTCCGCGACGCCAAATCCGGCGACGACCTGACGCGCCAGGTGCTGCTGCAGATCATCTCCGAGCACGAGCAG
>JAYUUH010000233.1:0-1594 GCA_043754745.1 Lysobacter sp. | reverse complement strand
TCCGCAATGCGCCGCGGGATCCATGCCGGACCGGGCGCCACGCTGCCGCAGTGGAATCCGCACGACGAGCGCCGGATCGCCAAGTCGGCGACAATGCCTCCTCACTCACACGGCACCATGATGCGATGAAGACCCCCAAGGGCCTGCAGCCTTTGATCGACGACGGCGTGATCGACGCGGTCCTGCGCCCGTTGAAGAGCGGCAAGGAAGCCTCGGTCTACGTGGTGCGCGCGGGCGACGACATCCGCTGCGCCAAGGTCTACAAGGAACTGGCGCAGCGCAGCTTCCAGGCGCGGGTGCAGTATCAGGAAGGCCGCAAGGTACGCGGCAGCCGCCAGGCGCGGGCGATGGGCAAGGCTACGAAGTTCGGCCGCCGCGAGCAGGAGGAAGCCTGGAAGCATGCCGAAGTCGATGCGCTGTTCGCGTTGGCCGAGGCCGGCGTGCACGTGCCGCGCGCGTACGGCTATTTCCACGGCGTGCTGGTGATGGATCTGGTGACCGATGCCGAAGGCCACAGCGCGCCACGTTTGGGCGAGGTGGAACTCGACGCCGACGAGGCCCGCGCCTACCACGCGCGGTTGATCGGCGATGTGGTGCGGATGCTATGCGCCGGCCTGATCCATGGCGATCTGTCCGAATACAACGTGCTGGTGGCGCCGGACGGCCCGGTGATCATCGATTTCCCGCAGGTGGTCAGCGCCGCGGGCAACAACGCCGCGCGCGACATGCTGCTGCGCGACGTGCACAACCTGCGCGACACCCTCGCACGGTTCGCGCCCGAGCTGGCCGACACCCATTACGGCGAAGAGATGTGGGCGCTGTACGAGAAGGGCGACCTGCGCCCCGATACCGCGCTGACCGGGCACTTCACGTTCGACACCCGCCGCGCCGACGTGGCGGCGGTACAGATGTCGATCGAGGACGCGCGTCAGGAAGCGATCATCCGCCAGCAGGGGCGCGAAGAAGCCGCCGAACACGATTGAGTGCGGATGGCGAGCGTCGCCATCGGCGCTCGTCGAACGCATACATCGGGTGCGCTTATTCCGCTTTCGCCATGCAGCGGGTGTAGCGCCGGTTCACGCGGGTCGCGAACCACTCGGTGGTCAGTTTGCGGGTGATCTTCGGGCTGTGCAGGTGGATGCGCGGCAGCGTCGCACGCGGCAGCGGTTTGCCGTTGCGCTTGTCCGCGATCTCGAACACGCGGATATACAGCGCGCTGTCCTCGAACGCATGGCGATGCGCGCCCGACAATGCGCGGTGGATCTCGCCGGGCGTCATGCCGAGCTTGCCGGCCAGGGTCGATACTGCGGTTTCGGTGGCGCTGACCTTGCTGCCGTTGTCGTCTTTGCGGTAGCGCACCAGGTCGCCGTCGAGATCGAGCGCGATGCCGGTCGCGACCGCGACCGCGTTCTGGAACGCCGCGTTGCGGCTGGCATAGCGGCCAGCGTTGAAGTCGGCGAAGCGGAACAACGGCTTCCGGTAGGACGCCGGATAGTCGAGCAGATGGGCGATGCCGAAATACATGCCGCCGCGGCGGGTGAACACTTCATGGCGGATCGAGCCTTCCGCGGTGTACGGGTACGGGCGCTCGGCA
>JAYUUH010000232.1:0-1594 GCA_043754745.1 Lysobacter sp. | reverse complement strand
AGGCGGTCGCCGTCGACGATCGCCGATGCGGCAGCGACGGGGTGGGTGGGGTTGGCGAGTGCCGGCGTCGGCATGGAAGCCACCGGCGTCGCCAGCCTCGCGGCGGGCGGGGTCGAGACAGGCGCGCGTGGCGCCGCGGCGCTGGGCACGGACACGATCACGCGCCGGTCCTGCTTGCTGCCTTTCGGGCAGGGCACGTCGTTCTGCAGCGTGACCGCGCCGCTGGGGTCGACGCAGCGATAGATCGTCATGTCGTCCTGGGCGGAGGCGGGCAGGCACAGCGCTGCCGCGAGCAGTGCGCCGGTCAGCGCGCGGATACGGATCGAAGTCATACGGATCGGGGTCATTCAGCGGCAGTCCTGGTCCAGTCGGGCGTTGATGCTGCGCTCCTCGCTGCCCAGCAGGGCGCGCTCGGAGGGTTGGGCGATGGTGAAACGGCGGCGCAGGTCGCTGCGCTGGTCGCGCAGGCGCGCGCAGACTTCTACCTGCGGCAGCGCATAACACGGGTCGCGCACCCAGGTGCCGCCGCCGAATTCGGCATAGGTCGGCACCAGCACCCGGGGACGGCCGCTGTCGTAACCGCCGCTGACGCGGCCATTGTCGACGCGGATGTTGAGCCGTCCGGGCTCCTGGATGGGATACGGCGCGATCGGATAGGCATTCGGCCAGATCGGCACCCAGCGCGCGCGGCCCTCGGGCGTATCGCTCAGGTAGCGGGTGTTGTCGGGGCTGATGCATTCGTAGAGCGGACGCGGGGCATTGAAGACGATGACCTGGGGCGGCGGGGCGATCGCCGCGACGCTGGACGCGGCCGGCGCCGGTTGCGGCGGCTGCCGCGGCGCATCCTTCGGCCGCAGCATGCTGCGGGTTTCCTGGCGCTCGCCCTTGAGACACGGCGAGTCGCGCAGGGCCAGCCGGCCCTTGGCGTCGGTGCAGCGGTAGATGGTGAGCGCGTCGTCGGCCTGCGCCACGGGCATCGCAAATACGGCGGCCAGAGCGGAGAGGAGCAGCGATGGAGTCGGGGGCGGACGCATGCGCGCATCTTGCGCGCAGCCACCCGCGCAGGGAAGACCGCGGGCCCGCGAAACTGAAGCCTCGCGAAACCGCGCGCGCGCAGCATGACGGTGTGCGGGCGGGATTTCGCCCTCCGGACCGAGCCCGTCCGGATCAAACCCACCCGGATCGGGCAGGCGACAGGCGTCGGATAAAGCGATGGGCGTCGGCAACGCCCGCGCTCAGGAGGACGCCGCGCTCAGGACGCCGCGCTCAGAACGGCGCGTCGTCCTTCTGCTTCTTGATCACCCGCTTCACGCCGACGTTGGCGCTGGACGTGGTGAGCAGCGATTTTGCCGGTTCGGGATGGTCGTAGAGCGGAACGCGCTTCGCCGGATCCTTTGCGGTCGATTTCTTCGCCGTCGTCTTCTTGGCGGCTTTTTTAGTGGTTTTCTTCGCGGCTTTCTTGGCCGGCGCTTTCTTCGCGACGGCAGGTTTATCGGCCTTGGGCGCGGCGACTTTCTTGGCTGCCGCTTTCTTGGCCGGCGCTTTCTTCGCGGCGGACTTCTTGCCGAAGCCCTTGCGCATCGGCTTGCCGGTG
>JAYUUH010000231.1:0-4708 GCA_043754745.1 Lysobacter sp. | reverse complement strand
CCGGCTCGGTCGCGGCGGTCGCGCTGCCGTTGTCGGCGACGATGGGATCTTGGTCGCTCACCGCATCCACCGCCGGCGGCTGCGCGTCGGCGTTGGGTTTGGGACGGAAGAAACCGTCGGCGCCGTCGCCGCCGAGGAATTTGGGCGCCATCAGGAACACGCCCACGCCCAGCGCCAGGCCGACCACCAGCCACGCCCAGCCGGGCATGCCGCTGTTGTTGCCGCCGCCGGTGTTGCGGCGCGCCTGCGATTTTCCGCGTTTGGCCGCCATCAGACCGCCTCCGCCATCGCATCGTCGGCGAAGAACATTTCTTCCGGTGCCGACACGCCGAGCAGCGCCAGACCGTTCGCCAGCACGCGTTGCACTGCGGTGGCGAGCGCGAGACGTGCGTTGCGGGTGTCGGCGTCGTCGACCAGGAAGATGTGGCCGTTGTAATACGACTGGAACGCCTGCGCCAGTTCGACCAGATAGATCGCGATCAGATGCGGCTCGAGATCGCGTCCGGCAGCTTCGACGATCTCCGGGAAGCGCGCGATGTCGATCAGCAGGTCGCGCACCGCGGCGTTGTCCAGGTCCAGCGGTTGCGCCAGCCCGGCGTCGAGATCGAACGACAGGCCGCGATCCTTCATCTTGCGCAGCACGCCGAAGGTGCGCGCATGCGACAGCTGCACGTAGTACACCGGGTTGTCCAGCGACTGCGAGCGCGCAAGATCGATGTCGAACACCAGCTGCGAATCGGACTTGCGCGCGATCAGGAACCAGCGCACCGCGTCGCGGCCGGCCTCGTCGATCAGATCGCGCAGGGTCACGTAACTGCCGGCGCGCTTGGAGAGCTTCACTTCCTCGCCGCCGCGCATCACCGTGACCATCTGGTGCAGCACGTATTCGGGCCAGCCCTTGGGAATGCCGGAGTCCAGCGCCTGCAGGCCGGCGAGCACGCGGGCCAGCGAACCATGGTGATCGGCGCCGAGTTCGGTGATCGCGCGGGCGTAGCCGCGCTGCCACTTGCTGAGGTGATAGGCCACGTCCGGCACGAAGTATGTGTAGTTGCCGTCCGACTTGCGCATCACCCGGTCTTTGTCGTCGCCGAAATCGGTGGTGCGCAGCCACAGCGCGCCGCCTTCTTCGTAGGTGTGGCCGTGGGCGATGAGTTCGCGCACGGTTTCCTCGACCTTCTGGTCGCGGTACAGCGACGACTCGAGGAAGTACACGTCGAACCAGACACCGAATGCTTCCAGATCGCGATTCTGTTCACGGCGAAGGTAGGCGACCGAGAACTCGCGGATGGCATCTATATCGTTTTCATCGCCTTTGCCATGAAAGGTGTGCCCATCGACATCGACAGGCAATTGATTCATGTATGCCTCTGCGACATCGGCGATGTAGTCGCCGCGATAGCCGTCTTCCGGCCAGCCATCGAAATCAGGTTGGATCCCATTAGCACGGGCTTGAACCGACTTCGCGAGATTCTCGATCTGCACCCCGGCGTCGTTGTAGTAGAACTCGCGCTTCACGTTCCAGCCGTTGGCGTCGAGCACGCGCGCGATGCAATCGCCGATGGCGGCAGCGCGGCCGTGGCCGACATGCAGCGGGCCGGTGGGGTTGGCGGAGACGTATTCCACGCCGGCGGTGCGGCCGCCGCCGCTGGCGTTGCGGCCGTAGGCGTCGCCCTCTGCATGCACGCTGCGCAGCTGGCGCCGCCACGCGGCGGCCGACAGCCGGAAATTCAGGAAGCCCGGCCCGGCGATCTCGACCGAGGCGATGTCGTCGTTGGCGGGCAAGGCGTCGATCAGCGCCTGCGCGATCGCGCGCGGGTTGCTGCGCGCAGGCTTGGCGAGGGTCATCGCGGCATTGGTCGCGAAATCGCCGTGGCTGCGGTCCTTCGGGCGTTCGACCACGAAGTCGGGAGCGGCGAGGTCGGCGGGCAGGGTGCCCTGACTACGGAGATTGGCGATGCCCTGTTCGATCAAGGCGCGGAGCTGGGATTTCACGGAGTATTTTTTCGCCAGAAAACGGCGGTGTTTCGAGGGTCGAGCATTGTAGCCGCCCGCCGCGCTCCCTAGCGCATCGTGGGATCAAGGCCGCGCGCGCGGCTTGCGCACTCGAAGTGCGGGCTGTCCGCTCCCGCCTACACCCACCCCCGCGCCGCCAACGACACCGGCGCACCGTCGCCGACGATGAAGTGGTCCAGCAGGCGGATTTCGACCAGTCCCAGCGCTTGCTTCAGGCGGAGGGTAATCGCGCGGTCGGCGGCGCTGGGCTCGCCGTTGCCGCTGGGGTGGTTGTGGCCGACGATCACCGAGGCGGCGTTGTGGACGAGGGCGCGGCGGACGACTTCGCGCGGGTGGACTTCGGCGCCGTCGACGGTGCCGCGGAACATTTCTTCGAAGGCGATCGAGCGGTGGCGGGTGTCGAGGAACAGCACGGCGAAGACCTCGTGCGGCAGGCCGCGCAGGCGCTGGGAGAAGTAGCGGCCCGCGGCCTGGGGATCGGTCAGGGCATCGCCGCGCTCCAGTCCGGCGGCCAGATAGCGGTTGCCCAGCTCCAGCGCCGCCAGCAGCGTGCAGGCCCGCGCGGGGCCGATGCCCGGCAGCTTCAGCATCTGTTTCGGCGTGTGTTCCAGCAGGCTGCGCAGCGGGCCGTGTTCGTTGAGCAGCCGGCGGGCGCTGGTCACCACATCGGAGCCTTGCGTCCCCGAGCACAGGAAGATCGCCAGCAGTTCGGCGTCGGACAGCACCGCGGGACCGCGCTTGAGCAGCTTTTCGCGCGGACGTTCGTTGTCGGGCCAGTCGCGGATTTGCATGGCGGGCGATCGCTGGGGGAGGCGTATCAGCATCGCCGTGCGGGTGGCGACGGTCTGTCGGGGATGCCCGTGGCATCGGGTAAGCTGTCGGCTCGTTCTGGTGTAGGAAAACTTCCGATGGCGCAAACGCTGACCGGCCGCCGCATCCTGCTCTGCGTGTGCGGCGGCATCGCCGCCTACAAGTCGATCGAGCTGGTGCGCCGTCTCCGCGAGGCCGGCGCCGAGGTGCAGGTGGCGATGACCGGAAATGCCCAGCGCTTCGTCGGCGCGGCTAGTCTGCAGGCGGTGTCCGCGGCGTCGGTGCGAGATTCGCTGTGGGACGAGGCCGCCGAAGCCGCGATGGGCCATATCGAACTGGCGCGCTGGGCCGACCGGGTGCTGGTGGCGCCGGCCACCGCCGACATGCTCGCGAAGCTCGCCCACGGGCTGGCCGACGATCTGGTCAGCACGCTCTGTCTGGTGACGACCGCGCCGATCGCGGTGGCGCCGGCGATGAACAACCGGATGTGGCTGCACCCGGCCACCCAGGCCAATGTCTCCGCCCTCCGCAGCCGCGGCGTGCAGGTGATCGGTCCCGATGACGGCGCCCAGGCTTGCGGCGAGTTCGGCCCCGGCCGGCTGCGCGAGCCGCCGGAGATCCTGGCCGACCTCGTGGCCGCGTTCGCGGCCGATCCCGCCGCGACAGATCCCGCGACTGCCGACCTCATGGGCCAGCGGCTGGTGATCAGCGCCGGCCCGACCTACGAAGATCTCGACCCGGTGCGTTTCATCGGCAACCGCAGCAGCGGCAAGATGGGCTTCGCGATCGCCGCAGCCGCCGCCCGCCGCGGCGCCGAGGTGGTGCTGGTCGCCGGCCCGGTGTCGCTGCCTACGCCGGCGGGCGTGCGCCGCGTCGACGTGCGTTCGGCCGCGCAACTGCATGCCGCGGTCATGGCCGCGCTGCCGGCCGACATCTATATCGGCGCCGCGGCCGTGGCCGATTACACGCCGCGCACGGTGTCGCCGCACAAGATCAAGAAAACCGCGCAGTCCGGCGACGGCGGCGCGACCGCTATCGACACGATGACCGTCGAACTGGTCCGCACGCCTGACGTGTTGGCCGAAGTGGCCGCGCATGCGCGGCGGCCGCGGGTGGTGGTGGGTTTCGCCGCGGAAACCGACGATGTCGAGCGCTACGCCCGCGGCAAACTGGTGCGCAAGGGGCTGGACATGATCGCGGCCAATCAGGTCGGCCGCGAAGGCTGCGGTTTCGAGAGCGACGACAACGCACTCACGGTGATCGACGCCGAGACCGCGCATGCGCTGGGGCCGGGGCTGAAAACGGCATTGGCGGATGCGTTGCTGGATCTGGTGCGGGCGCGGCTGTAGCCGCAGGTGTTTCCGGTTAGAAAAAAAGGGCGCCCCGAGGCGCCCTTTTTCGTGTCTGTCGCCGATGAAACTTGGCGAGCAGGCTCAGCGCGACAGTTCGATCAGCGTCGACGAGATCCAGCCCTTGTTGCCGAGTTCGTCCTCCACTTCCCACATCATCCCATCCTTGTTGCCGGTCGGGTACAGCATCATGCCCGGGTCGAGCGAGCGCACGACCTTGGTGCCCTTCGCCGTTGTGAACAGACGTGCCGGCTTGGCGACGGTCACCGCCTGCTGCGCGTTGGCGGCAGACGCGTTGGCCGGCAGGCCGCCGAGCTGGGCGACGATGTCGGTGTAGGCCTGCAGGTAGGCGAGGGTGATGACCTGGCCGATCTCGGTGTTGGCATAGCCGCTGGCGCCGCCGGCGCCGAAGCCGCTGCCGCCGAACAGGCCGCCGCCGGCGCCCCAGCCGATGTCGGTCTTCTTGGCGCTGCCTTCGGCCAGCGCGACCTGTTCGGTCGAGCGCACGTCGGTGACCGTCAGCACCACGTCGGCGG
>JAYUUH010000230.1:0-4717 GCA_043754745.1 Lysobacter sp. | reverse complement strand
GCGAAAAGTTCGCGACCGCGAGCATTTCGGTCTGCAGCGTATCGTTCAACCACTCGGCGACGATGCGTGCGGTCATGCCGTACATGAAACGTTCTTGCTGGCCGTGCACGATCGCATTCTGGGACGCTGCCCATTGCTGCGGAGGCGCAAGCAGGGGGTCCGCAGGGCGGAAATCCGGCGTGTAGCGCAGGACCGCCTGCACGTTGAAATTCCATTCGTCGAACGAGCGGTCGAAACCCGCCACCATGGAATAGCTCGACTGCACCGAAAGCCGGCCATCGCGCGCCCTCGGTTGCACATACGCCGCTTCCGCACGAAAACCGTACTGGCCGAAATTGCGCGCGACATCCGCACCGATCCCGCGGATGGCCATGTAGTGGCGGATGAAGGATGGCGACTTAGGGGCCGAGGTTTCGTCGAAATGCAGCAATGGCAGCGTGGAATAGCCATGGAATACCGAGGCCGACCAGTCCAGCTGCTCCCCGGTGTGCAGCCAGCGAGCGCCCGCCTGCCACCCTGAAGGCTCGTCGTCGTCGATGTCCAGTGGCGACGGTTTCGGCCATGGAGTCCTGGTCGGCGTGAAGCCGGGCTCGGCGACCAGCGAAATGCTCTCGGTGTCGTTGATATGGATGTCGGCGCGGATCGCGGGAACGGACAGGTAGCGGTCGTCCTCCAGCGGAAGCAGTACGGTGTAATCGATCGGCGTGAAGAAATCCGTGGGGTTGATGCCATCGGCCTTTCCCCAGCGGATCTTCTGCTGGCCAAGGCGGAGATCGATGCGATCGGTGCGCAGGAACCAGTACGCGCTGTCCCACTTGATGCGTGTATCGCCTTCGCGGAAAAAGTCGGCCACCGTCGCCTTGACGTCCAGTTCGAAGCTCTGGTTGTCGGAAATCCTCTGCTTGATTTCGATCTGCGCGCTGACGACCGGAATATGCTCGACGTTGTTCAGATCCCGTGATGAGCTGAAGTAGGAGAACCTGAGCGAACCGCTGATGTCCGATCCGCCGCTGTCCTGGTCTTGGGCAAAAGCGGGATGGACGCCTGCGCAAAGCAGCGCAAGCGTCGGCGCAACGATTCTACGCATGCGTCAGTCTTCCTCGAGATGGCGTACCGAGAATGTCGATTCGCTCAGGTCCTTGCGCACAGCGAACTTGTCGAACTGGTAGATCGTTTGATGCCCGGTCTGCCGGTTGGTCATCTGCCGGCGCATGGGCATCCAGCGTCCCGTGCCGGGCTCGACCATCTTCACGTCGAAGGTGAGCTGCGTCTTGAGGAGCGCTCCGCCCGCATCGAAATATTCGACCTTGCGCTCCACGAAGCTGCGGGTATCGACCCAGGTCAGTTTGCGGCCGTAACCGGTGTCTTCGCGGGTCTTCGCGTCGCGCGGCTTGGATTCGATGACATAGCAGTCGCTGCCGTCGACCTTCTCCTGGCGCAGCAGGCTGTGTTCGTACTTCGCCACGACCGGCAGCAGGATGTCGCCGTAGGAAAAGTCCGTGCCGAAAAAGCTGTCGCGCTTGTTGTTCGAAGACAAACGCCTGGTCTTGCCGAGCGCGGGCAGATAGACCCAGATATCGTCGCTGCCGGCGCGATTCTCGATCTGCAGGAAACCGGTGCCCTTGATGTCCGCGGGTTGGCCAAACCGGGTCATGACCGCGGAGTCGACGCCATTGCTGCGCAGCTGCGAGCGCACCGACATCTTGCGGACCCGTTTTTCGCCGCGGGTACCGAGCAGGCTCATCGTGACTTCGCCTGAGAATCCGCTGATCTTCGTGGCCATGAAATTCTTCTCCATGACCTCGGCGCCATCGATCGCCGATGCGGTGGTGGCGATCAGCATCATGAGGACGCCGCAAAGCAGGGGGCGGGCTTTGAGCAACATAGTGTCTGTTCCTTTTACGAGGCGGTGACTGGAGTGGCGGCGACGGCGACGGGCGCGTCGCCGACGATGAAGCGAGGGCGGATGAGGGCGACCGTCGCGCGCAACAGCAGAAGCGAGAGCGCGGCGCTGATGATCATCGTGATCATCATGGTGGAGCCCATGCGCGGGTAGAAACGGAAATCCGAGATCAGCAGCGGGGCATAACCGCCGGCGATCGAGATCGCCACGAACAGCACGGCCTTGCCAGATGTCATCAGCGAAGCCTGGAGCGCGCGATTCAGGTCGCCAAGTTTTCGATATTCCTCGCGCAGTCGGAACAGCATGTAGATTTCATAATCGGCGCCGATGCCCACCACCATGGCGGTGATCGAAGCCGTGCCCATGTCCAGGGGGACGCCGAACCAGCCCATCAGGCCGACGTTCATCAGCACGATGGCGCCCAGCGGGACGACCACCAGCAGGCCGCCGACCGGCGAGCGGAACGTCACGCTGGCGAGCACGAAGACGATCAACGCGATCTGCAGGATGCTGGACGTCTTGGTCGCGACCAGCGACTCGTTGGAAGCCACCGTCTGCGGCAGGCTGCCGCCGAGCCTGACGGTGATGTCGGACGGGAATTCCGCGGCGATCAACGGCAATGCGCGCTTGTAGAGTTCGAGCGCATAGCTCGTGCTGTCGGTTTTCAGATACGCCCATACCACGGCGCGCCGATAGGACGAATCGACGAGATTGTCGAAATCCTGCGGGTCTCCCGACAACGAGTAGAGCAGGAGATACTGGGACGCGAGGTTGGGCTTGCTCGGAATGAGGTCGAACGCAGGATCGTCGCCGTGCATCGCCTGGTTCATGCGCTTCACCATGTCGGCGATCGACTGAGTCTTGCCGACATCCGGCTGCGCTTCCAGGAACTGCTGCAGTTTCGCCATGGCCTGAAGGACCTTCGGATCTTTCAGACTGTCTTCGCGCGGGCCTTCAACGAGGAATGCGATGGAGTCCGTGCCGCCGAACGCCTGGTTGAGCCTTGCGTCGGCCTGGCGGACCGGGCTGTCGGGAAGGAAATACTGTTTGAAACTGTTGTCTGCCTGGATCCGGAACGCACCGATCGACACCACGGCCAGCGCCACCGCCGAAACGATCACGACCTTGCGCGCATGCGCCGGGTCGGTCAACCATTGTCCAAGCCGGAACAGCCCACGATCCAGAAAGTCAGGCTTGCGCACGGTCGTGCGCGGCGGTTTCGCCGGCAGGATCGCGCGCACCGCGGGAATCAGGCTGAGTTCGATGGCCAGCGCGGCCAGAATGCCGCAACCGGCAAACAGGCCGAAGTTCCGGATCATCTCGATATCGGAGATCAGCAACGAAAAGAACGCCGCCGCGGCGATCAATCCCGCGATCAGCATGACAGGGGCCACCAGTTGCAGCGACGAGGTCACTGCCGCCCAACTGGCGGCGCGCAGATCGCTCGCGTCGATCGCGGTCAATCGCGCATATTCCTCGTAGTATCGTTTCAGGATCTGGACCGCGTGTCCGGTCGAGACCGCCATGATCAGAATCGGCGTCGTGGTGTTCAGCGCATCCATCGAAATGCCGGCGATCGCCATGATCCCCAGCCCCCAGATCACCGCCAGGATGCCGGTCACCATCGGCAGGGCCATGCCCTGCAGGCTGCGGAACGCATAGAACTGCACGGCCAGAATGATCAGCAGTGCGATGCCGAAGTAGAGCGGCATCTTCTGCATCGCCATTTCAAGGTGCGCGGCATTGACCGGTTGTCCACCGAGCACGATGTCGACGCTGTCGTCGCGCTGCGCGTCCACGGCTTCCAGGATTTTCTGGTAGAGCGGCGCATAGGCCGCATCCTTGCCGCCGACCTCGAAATCCGCAACGATCGCGGCCGCCTTGCCGTCCGAGGATACGAGCGCGTCGATGTAGACGGGGTTCCTCGCGACGGCCTTCCGTAGCGCTTCGAGTTCTACGGGCGTAGTCGGCATCGGCGAGAG
Source organism: Lysobacter sp. (assembly GCA_043754745.1). Lineage (GTDB taxonomy): Bacteria > Pseudomonadota > Gammaproteobacteria > Xanthomonadales > Xanthomonadaceae > Lysobacter_I. Next base: position 832 of record JAYUUH010000230.1, on the reverse strand, counting down.
CAGCTCGCGCACTTGCATGCCGTCCGCGTCGCCCGCGATGTCCTTGACCCGCTTGGCCCCGAGGCTCACAACATTGTGTTTGATCGCCTGCGGCAACGCTTCCACGCTCTGTTGCAGCGCGACGATTTTCTTCAGCACATCCGGTTGGTAGATGTCGCCCTGTTTCGGAAAGACACCGATGATCGTGAAGTTCCGCCCGCCGAACACGCGCTCGAGTTCCCGCGTGGTCTTGGTGAATTCATGGTTTTCCGGCGCCCAGAGGTCGGGGTCGTTGTTTAGCGTCAGGACGCCGATCTGCGACGCGAATCCGCCCGTGATCAGCAAGCCGAACGCAAGCACCCACCAGCGATAGCGCACGACAGCTCGCGTGTAGCGCTCGAGCAAGGACTTGATCACGAAGTTTCTCCTGGTTTGGATAGCGAGAGATGGCGGCGCCGTGCGTAATCACACACGGCGCCGCCGATACGCTTAAAGCTGGTCGAGGTTGAGGCTCTGCAGGCAGATGCGCTGGCGCTGTTGCACGGCCTTCGTTCCGCTGTAGACCGTGACTTCGCTCAGATCGCGCTTGAACGTGCCGAGATTGATCGAGCGTCCGGCGCCCACGAAGCCCTCGAATTCGACGGGTTCGATGATCACGCGCAAACCTGCCGCGGGCGGCGCGGCTTCGCACGACAGCACCACGGTGAGCTTGCCGTCCGGCTGCACCTGGTAATTACCCGTGCATCCGAATTTCGTGCCCGGCGACACCGGCGACTGACCGGCGGCGGTCTGGCTCGCGCTGATCTCGGTGATCAGGGCATTCTCGATCCTGGCGACGCCGTTACGCTCGAAG
>JAYUUH010000229.1:0-4719 GCA_043754745.1 Lysobacter sp. | reverse complement strand
CTGGTAGAAATCCCAGTGCGACTTCACGTGGCGCTCGGGATTCATCGCGAGGAAACCCATGTGCTGCAGGAAGCCCGGGTACACGCGGAGGCCACGGCCCGGATAGTTCGCCGGCACGATGTGGATGAGGTTCTGCTCGAACCAGCCGATCGGTTTTTCGGTGGCGAGGTTGTTGACGGCGGTCGGCGACTCGCGGGTGTCGATGGGCCCGCCCATCATCACCAGCGAACGCGGCGTGGTTTCGCCGCGCGCGGCCATCAGCGAAACCGCGGCCAGCACCGGCACCGTCGGTTGGCAGACGCTGATGACGTGCAGGCTTTCCGCACCGATATGGCGGATGAAATCCTGGATGGTGGCGACATAATCGTCGAGCGTGAACGCGCCGGCGTCCTTGGGCACCATGCGCGCGTCGACCCAGTCGGTGATGTACACCTTGTGGTCGCGCAGCAGGGTTTTCACGGTGTCGCGCAGCAGGGTGGAGTGGTGGCCGGACAGCGGCGCGACCACCAGCACCGGCGGGTCGTTCTTCAGGTCGACGATGCCGTCGGCTTCGTCGGAGAAACGCTTGAAACGCAGCAGGCGGCAGAACGGCGTGCGCAGCACCTCGCGTTCGACCACGGGGTAGGTGATTTCAGCGCCGCCGCGACTGCTGCCGGTCACGCTGTGGATGCCGAACTTGGGTTTTTCGTAATCCTTGCCGATTCGATAGAGCAACTCGTAGCCGGCGGCGGCGCGCTGTGCGTACGGCAGGCTCGACAGCCAGCTGCCGGGCGCGGAAAACATCCGTGCGTTGGCGTCCGCCCAATACGTCATCGGCGCCATCCAGGCGCGGCCCAGTTCGTGCATTTGATAGAGCAACATCGGCGAACCCCTGTTGTGACGCGTGCAATGCTGCGACGCAGCATACCCGATCCCCGTTGGGCCGGTGCGCCGGCTGCAGCATTGCCGCCGCTGCGGTAGGCTTGTCGCATGACATCGCGAGACGAAGACATCGCTTGGTTCAGCGAGTTGCTCACGTCGCTGGGCCTGATCGCCGCCCGACGCATGTTCGGCGGCGCAGGGCTGTACGCGGATGGCCTGATCGTCGGCCTCGAAGTGGAGGACGCCCTGTATTTGAAGACCGATGAGGTCAGCCGCCAGGCCCTCGCGGATGCGGGCGGTCATCCCTTCGTCTACGACGGCAAGGGCAAGCCGATCACCATGGCCTACTGGACGCCGCCGGAAGAGGCGATGGATTCGCCCGAGGCGATGCGGCCATGGGCGCGGCTGGCGCTGGATGCGGCGTTGCGCAGCGCGGCGAAGAAGCCGGCGAATAAGTCGAGACGCTGAAATCCTCTCAACTCTCGTAGAGCGGCCTGACCAGCCATTCGGCTGTTGAAAACCAGGCCGCTGAATGGCCTGCATCACGATCAGCGGACTGAAGTCCGCTCTACAGGAATAGTCGTCGTTTCATTTCCGTCAGCCGTGGGCACGGCCCGAATGTCGTTTTCGGTCGGGCCTCTGCCGGGGCCGGACTGAAGTCCGCTCTACAAAATCATGGTGCGATTTCCAGCGCGGCCGCATCGCCGGCCAGCCTCGGCGACAGCCAGCAGTGCGAACCGGCGAAACGGAAGCCCGCCGCTTCGAATCGCTGGCGGTAAAACTTCGGCGGGCGACCGACGAAGCCGACATCGTCGCCTTCGGTCTCGTCCGCGGAGGTGAACAGTTCGAGGAAGGCCACGCCGCCGCACAGTTCGGCCAGACCCGGCAGGCCGCGGTCGAGTTCGCGGGTCGGCAGGTAATGCAGCACATCGCTGCAAACCAGCAGGTCCACCGGCGGACATGGCCGCAGCAGTTCGAAGTCGCCGAAGCGCGCGAAATGCAGATTGCGTCGCGGGCCGTAGCGGCGGATCGCGTATTCGCTGCTGTCGAAACCGAGGTAGCGCGCTTTCGGCCGCAGTTTCAGCAGCGGCGCGCGCCACGCGCCTTCGCCGCAGCCGATATCCAGCACGCTGCGGATCGGGCGTTCGAGATGGTATTCGGCGTTCGCGACCGCCAGCGCGACCTTGCGCTGCAGGCGCTGGCGTCCGCCGATGCCGGCATCGCGATACCAGCGGTCGAAGTAACCGCGGTCGTAGGTTTTATCCGGGGCGTTCATGCATGACCGATGATGAGTGACGTCATCGACAGCGAGCCGATCACATCGTCGTTGAAGAATTCCAGCGCGTCGCCGTCGCGCGCCAGCGCCAGTGCGTACAGCAGCGGCAGATAGTGTTCGGGCGTGGGGATCGACAGCGCGGCATCATCGCCCAGCGCCGGCCAGTCCGCCAGCGCCGGCAGATCGCCGTCGAGGATCAGCGCGTTGACCCGGTCGCGGAACCGCGAGGCCCACGGCAGCGGCGCCGGGTCGCGGAAATCGAACAGCCGCAGGTTGTGCACGATGTCGCCGCTCGCGACCACCAGCACGCCTTCGTCGCGCAGCGGCGCGAGGCGTCGCGCCAGTGCGACATGCCAGGCACCGTGGCGCCGCGAATCGATGCCGAGCTGCACCACCGGGATGTCCGCCTCCGGATACATCGGCTTCAGCACGCCCCAGGCGCCGTGATCGAGGCCGCGCTCCGGGTCGATGCGCGCCTGGGCGTCGCCGAGCAGATCGACCACGCGCTGGGCGAGCGCCGGATCGCCCGGCGCCGGATAGCGCGCATCGAACAGCGCCCGCGGGAAGCCGCCGAAATCGTGGATGGTCGATGGCGCGGCGTTGCCGGTGATCCACGGCCCCTGCGTTTCCCAGTGCGCGGACACGCACAGGATCGCGCGCGGCCGTGGCAGGCGCGCGCCGAGCGCACGCCATGCGCGCGACCAGGCGTTGTCTTCGATCGCGTTCATCGGCGAACCGTGGCCGAGGAACAGCACGGGAAGGGCAGGAGCGGAGGCACGCTGCATAGGCTGGGCTCGTCATGGGCGCCGCGCGGAGGGCATCCGGATCCCGTGGGGCGGAACGCCCCGGACAGGTTCCGGTCGAGCCTCAAGTATGGTGCGCGGAATGCCGCTGCCACACCCAGCGCGCGGCACGCACCGTATTGGCGTTGAGACGGGCGACGCGATCCGCGCCCTGATAACCGCCTGCGACCACGAACAGGATCGGAATCCCGCGCTCGCGCGCGATCCGGAACACCGCGACGTCGCGTTCGAACAACTGCGCCGTGGTCAGCCCGGTCAGACTCTTGGGGTCGTCCTCGTGGCAATCCGCGCCGGCTTGATACACGAGCAGATCGGGGCGGTGCGCATCGACGATCGTTTCCGCTTCGCGCAGCGCATCGAGATAGCGCTCGAAACCCTCGCTGCGCGCCCGCACCATGAAGGCCCATGAGCGCGTGCCGCCGCGGCATCCGAAGCGCGTACCGAACACCGATACGTTGTAGAGATTGGGAAGGCGCGCGGCGAACTCCTCGGTGCCGTTGCCGCCGTGCTCATCGCAGTCGATCACCATCACCTTGCGCTGCGGCCAGGCGTGCGCGAGCAGCGCGAGGCCATTCAAGGGGCAGAACCCGCTGCCGGAGGCATGCACGGCATGGTGGAAGCCGCGGGCGATGTTCATCGCGATGCCGCTGCGCAGGGCTTCTTCGGCGCCATCCAGTTGCCCGCCCAGCATCGCCAGCGTCGCATCGCGGACGCGGGGCGACCAGCGGATGCCCTGACGCGAGGCCATGGGTTCCTCGCCGCTCAGGAAGGCGTCCAGATAACGTTCGTCGTGGAGCCCGCGCAGTTGCGCCATCGGCAATGCCGCGGGCGCTCGTAGTTCCACCAGGCCCAGACGTTCCAGTTTCGACGCCGTCGTGGCCAGACGTGCGAACAGGGGTTCTTCTTCGGGTGCGTAGCGATCGTCGAAAAAGGCGGTGATCCGCATGTTCATCCGCCGCCGAGTCGTGCGGAAGCGAAGGCATGCAGATCTTCGATCGTCGTCGTCCGCGGCGACAGCATGTCGCCGTGGACCTGCGCATCGATTTGCGCCGTGAATGCGCGTTGGCGTACGTCGGGCGAGACCGCGAGCGATGTCAGCCGCAGGAAGCGCGCCTGCGCGACCGTATCGAGTCCCATCGCATACCCGCATGCGAGTTCGCGCAAACGCGGTGCGTCGTCGGAATACGCCAGCGCGAACAGCGCGCCGGGAGGCAGGGTGACGCCGCAGATCGAAACCGGCGCCACTGCCATCGCGGAATGCGATTCGCCCAGGCCGATTTTTTCCACCAGCAAAGGCCGGTCGCCGGCGTCCACGAAGATATTGACGCGCCCGCTGCGACGGATGCGCCCGTGGGCGATTTCGAGGAAGAATTCCTCGGCCTGCGAGCAACTGCCGATCTCGGGTTTTTCGCGCATTGCCGGCATGTCCGGCGCGCCCGGTTCGCCTGCGGGTCCGATGATGCTGCGGATCAGGCGCAACAGCAGCCGGCTTTCCTCGAGCCGCAATTGCGTTTCGATCCCGGCGAGCCGCGTCGGCAATGTCGCCAACGTTATCGCCAGCGCGGACGGCGCCAGGCGTTCGAGCATGTCCGGTTCGGCCTGGTGCAATCCCCGCCAACCCTGCTGCCATCCCGTCCCGATCGCCTGCCGCGCGAGCGACTCGGTCTGATGCTTCGGCCAGTCGGGCCACCACCACCCCCGGAGCTAATGTGGCCACCGCCCTCGGCGTTGCGTTGGATGGCGTTGGGGGCGTTGCCAGCACGGCCTACGCGGACTCCC
>JAYUUH010000228.1:0-4722 GCA_043754745.1 Lysobacter sp. | reverse complement strand
CGATCGCCAAGATGCTGCTGATCCTGCTGCCGATGCTGTTTATCGGCACCGCGTTGCTGACCTTGCTGGCGGCCTCGGCCAAAAGCATGAAGGAAGCGCAGAGCCACATGGTCTGGCTGATGTTCATGCCGATGCTGCCCGGCTACGCGCTGATGGCCTATCCGCTCAAGGATCAGGATCTGTGGCAATACGCCGTCCCGTTCCTGTCGCAGAACCAGATGTTGGTGAAGGCCTCGCGCGGCGAGAACGCCTCGCCGGAGCAGTGGGCGATCTATCTGGTCTGCGCGCTGGCGCTGGCCGCGGCGCTGTGGCTGGCGGCGATCTGGCGCTATCGCCAGGAGAAGCTGGCGATCTCGTCCTGAAGCCGGTTTGCGGCTACGAAACGGAAAAGCCCGGCGCATGCCGGGCTTTTCCATTGATGCGGTCGATCGTCGGGGCGGAAGGCTGCTTTCGACCGGAACGCGCATCGGACCCATGGAGGATCCACCCCCGATTTGCCGTCCCGAGCGGGGCGTGACAGCGTCCCTCGCGGCCAAAGTGCATTGTCCGTAACATGCGCCAAGGCCGGCCCCATGCCCGGCAACTTGAATCCCCGGAGAAAAGAAGGATGCGACTGGCCGAATTCATTCTGGCGAACATCGAACCCATCCTTGTGGAATGGGAAGCTTTTGCGCGCAGCCTGTTGCCCGGGGCGAGCATGACAATTGCCGAGCTTCGCGACGATGCGCAATCGATCCTGCTCGCGACCGCACGGGACATGCAGAACCGTCAGAGCCTCGAGCAGCAGGAGAGCAAGTCCAAAGGGGACGGCGGCGCCGGCGGCGCGGCGAGCGACCGGCTGGACATCGCCTCGGACATGCACGGTGCGGAGCGGGTGTCCTCGGGTTTCCACATCACGGACGTTGTCTCCGAATATCGCGCCCTGCGCGCCAGCGTCCTGCGCCTCTGGCGGGAAAGCGTTCCGCAACCGGACCGGAAAGACCTCGACGACCTCACGCGCTTCAACGAGTCCCTGGATCAATCGCTCGCCCGCGGCGTGGCCAGTTACTCCAAGCGCGTCGACGATTCGCGGCAGATGTTCCTCGCGATTCTCAGCCACGACCTGCGCAATCCGCTGAGCACCATCCGTACGGCCGCCTATCTGGTCGCGCTGAAGAACGAAGACCAGGCCACCGCCGATGCGATCCTGATGATCAACAAGAGCACGGATGTCATGGTGCGATTGATCAGCGACCTGATCGACTTCTCGTCCAGCGGCCTGGGCCGCGCGATGCCGCTGAATCGCGAACCGGTCGATATGGAACTGCTGTGCCGCGAAGTGATCGATTCGTATCGCACCACGCACGCAAATCGCGTGCTGCACTTCCACTCGGACGGCGACGTGAACGGCGTATGGGATGTGGGCCGGATCCGCCAGGTCATTTCGAATCTGGTGGGCAACGCCATCCAGCACGGCTCGCCCGATGGGCCGATCACGTTGTCGACGACTTCGAAAAGCATCCCTTCAGCGGCATCCGGCTCGGCGGATTCCGTCGTGGTGCTGAGCGTCCACAACGAAGGCCCGGTGATCCCGCCGGACCTGTTGCCGACGCTGTTCGATCCGCTGAAGCGCTACGCGACGCAGGAATCGGTCGCGCAGCGGACGCCCGGCAGCATCGGGCTGGGTCTGTACATCGTGCGCGAGATCGTCGCAGCCAACGGCGGCAGGGTTGCGGTCACCTCGACGGCAGAGGAAGGCACCACGTTCACGGTCTTCATACCGCGGCTGCTTGCGGGCGAAGAGCGCGAGCGGGACGAGGCGAAAGCGGCAGGGTAGGCCTGCGGTGCATGCGCGGCCAGCATCCGACAATTAAAAAGCCCGGCGAGTGCCGGGTTTTTTCGTTCGTGAGATCGGTTGCGATAGCCAGAGCCTGGCTTCGACCCGATGCGGACATCGCGTAGGGCGGGTCTTGCACCCGCCGCATGCGAAATCACAGCGATGCTTCAGATAACGATACGTCGTTCAAGAGGCCTTGCTCCGGTCCAGCAGGCGGGTACGAGAACCGCCTTACGGGTTAGACCCCTCCGACCTCGACAGGAATCGCAATTTGGTTGGCAATACTCGCGAAGAGGTCTACATCTGCGGTTGGCGCTCGAATCGATACAACTAGAGCGTATCGCGCCTTGTGATTCCAGCGTTGGTGCTTGGGCCTCTCACGCCACCAACCGAGGGTCGGACAAACGGCGAGTACGCCCCGCTCTGCTAATGCACGAGCCGTTCCGCGCCACCTGTCGGCGTGGAGAGAGCCTAGATTGCGCGTCGTGTCGCCGACTAACCAACCGTCGGAGTCAGTGCCCCTCTCGCCGCCTTCGACCTGCCGTGCGTATGCGTTCACCCGGTGCCTGAATTGGTCCAGGTTTTCACTTCCCTTTTTGACCGCAAACCTAAGTCCGTGTGATTGATAACGGTAGCGTCCACTCCAGCCTCGCTCAGCTGGATTCGGCTCAATGAAGTAGGAAAGCGCAACGCGTAGTTCTACCTCCGTTTCTTCCAGAGCTTCGAGGGCCTCCTTTGGCCAAGGTATGAGATGTAAGTTCATATCCTTGGTGCAGTGGCCATCACGCCTTCCTTCGACATCGAACTTTTCGTCAAAGGGCTGAAGTTCACTTTGGCAGACGAGCGTCAGGGCGTTGTCCACGCTCCAAATTGCCGTCTCCATGTTCGGAACTCCATGGCCACAATGCCGCATGAGGTTTCGGACATCGGTCTTCGTTGCGCCCCACGCATCGGAGCCTACAAATCGGTCGAGCATCGCTTGCGTCCATTCCGCCGAATGGATCATTAGCGCTCTGACTGTCTCGGGCCAAAGGGCTGGATACTGAGAGAACAGTTGCGCAGCAAATCGGCCGGCGAGCGCTGTCGCCGCGCTTGTGTCGCCAAACACTTTAAGTGGCCGTGCCAAGAATTGATGGTTGGTAGTCAGTAGGTCGAGGCTTTCTACGGTGTCAACTGAACCAGCGGGGTCGTTTGCTGCATTACCGCCTTCCATGACGATGTCAGGCTTGATCGGCCATCCTCCGCTCCAGGTTGACGAAGTAGAGCTGGAGGGGCCTAGGTCGCCCGCGGATGCCACAACTGTCCAACCGGGATAAGTCGCAGCATCGATCGAGTCTTTGTCCGTGTAGGCACCAACGGTCAAGGCATTCCACGCTTGGCCCGGATCATGAATTCCTTCTGTCGAGTTCACCTGCGGGTATTGAACCCACAGGTCCCGGGCGACGTTTCCTCCCGCCACGAAGATAAGTCGCCTAGTGTCGTCATCTGCTCCGGAGGCGAGCTTGTCCACCATTGACGACCAAGTCGAAGGGCGTCCTCTGTCGCGGGTGTCTGACGAAGACAGTGCCATTACGAATGCACGATTTACATTCGCCTCTGAGACTTCCGCCCGGCCGATTCCTTCTCTGGTGATGTCTCCTAGAAGCCTCCCCTGGTTGTCTCCGTCCCAACGGAGCACCTTTACGGACTCCAACTGATGGTCAACTACGAACGGCCCCTGTGATTGCAGTGCCTCCGAGAGGTCACCGAACATGCAAAGGCCCGCCATGCTTGTTCCATGACCATTCTGATCAGCAGGCCCCCATGCCGGGTCGTTCACATGCTTACCCCCGGGCGCCATCGTCGGCGAAAGCAAGGGGTGGTCGTTCACTCCTGTATCAAGCAAACAGACCCTTGGTGGTGATTCCTGGCCGCTAGAAACAAGCCGCTGCAACAGCGAATCGATCCATTCTCCCTGCCCTTCAGCGGGCTCACCAACAAAAAATGCCGCGGTGTCTTTGACCTGCCGTAGTTCTGCGATGCTGTTTAGCAGCAACATCGCTCTGCCAAACTGCCTGCGGCTTCCATGCACCGGTAAAACGAGCCGCTCTGGGAATTGAATCTGCCCCACGCCTTGCTCGAGTCCAGCCATCCGAAGAACAGCAGCTACTTCTTCTGGTGACTCCAGCCCCTCTTCCTTCCGCAACCATACTTCCGCCCAAAACACGTCATCGGGGTGGGCTGGAAGGACGTCAGGGTCGTCGGTCCAAAGAGCATCGACCTGAGCTAAAGCTACCGAATCGATGTTGGCAACAAGCTTCTGATTCTTAGGCTTTTTACCGTCGGAAACGTCGGAATCGCGATAGGCCGCAATCTTCCGTTCGATAACGTCGAGCCTATTCGCCGGAACGAAGATGGTGGCAACGTCCCCTGCTTCGCTGGACTTGACGTTGAGCAGCGCAACACCAGCGCGCTCATTGCCCAAACTCTCGAAAGGAAGGTCAAATAAGGGCGTCCCAGTGAACTGGACGTAGAGGCCGCCCTCCCGGTGCACGCCAGCCTCGTCTCGAGCAACGACAACCAGCTCAGCGGCTTGAGCTGCTTGCTGTAGCTGCCCCAAGAGCCGGTTGGCATGGGTGACGCGGTCGCGAACCGGAACTTCCTCACCTCCACCCCCACCGCCAGCAGAGGGAGAGGTGTACTGCTCAGTCCGAATGAACTCGTTCGGGACGAATAAGTGTTTCTTTTTCACCAGGGTTGCCATCCTTTGGCGTTAGGTGTTTTCGCGACCATGCAATGAGCCACTTCGGATTGACCGAACGCGCTGCTCAGCGATTGACGCCACGAGCGCATTGGAGTCAATTGTGACTTTGTCAGAAATGATTGCATCTTTAATCGCACCTTCGGCCGCACGGACCAAGTCGGCA
>JAYUUH010000227.1:0-4736 GCA_043754745.1 Lysobacter sp. | reverse complement strand
CGAACAGCACGGCGGTGCGCGGCGCGCCGTCGGGTCCGATCACCGGGCCGCCGCCGGCCGCGATCACCGGCAGCAGGTCCGCGCCCGGCAGCGGCGCGGCCAGATGCGTCTTCGACAGCGAACGCCGCGCGCGTTCGATCTGCTCCGGCCTGGCGCCGGCCAGCGACAGCAAGGTCGGCAGGATGTCGATATGGCTGGTCTGCGAATCGATGGCGACCGGCGCGTCGGTGGCGGTGTTGTAGGTCGGCGAACTGATCAAGAACGGCACGTGCACCACTTCCTGGTACGCGCCATGCCATTTCTCGATCTGCATGCCGTGCGCCGCGCCAAACTCGCCGTGATCCGATGCGAATACCACGACGGTGGTATCGCGCAGCCCCGCCTCTTCCAGCGACGTCAACACGCTGAGGATGTGGCGGTCCACCATCGAGATCATGTAGGCGTAGTACTGCAGGAACCCGACCGAAGCCGCATTCGCGTCCTGCTGCAACTGGAACGGGATGGTCGCGGCCATGGTCGCCTTCACGGCATTGGCCAGCACCGTCTGCGGGTCGCCGCCGATGGCCTGGGCCGCGCCGAGACCGGTCTTCGCGGCCAAGCCCAACGCGACCTTGTACGACGCATCGAATTGCGCGCGCGGCTTGTTGTCGAGCAGGTTCTCGTTCTGAGTCGGCGACGCGGTGGCGCAGGCCTGCGGCAGCCCGGTGGGATTCAGCGGCACGCGATAGGTGCCGTCCTTCGGCGCCGCACTGACCGTGCCCTGCGCGGGAATCGGCACCGAGCCGCCTGGACCGATCAGCGCCTGCGGCGTCACCGACGCACCGGGCGCGGCCGGCATCAGCGCGCGCGGCAGCGCCGGATAGGTGGCGATGTCATGCGGATTGGTGAAAGAACACACCGCGAAGAACGGCGGCGGCGCGGGCACGACGCTGTCGGTCGGATGACGATCGCCTGCGGTACTGCTGGCGCGCGAATACGGCACGCCCAGGCCGCGTCGACGCAGGAACGCGCAGGCCAGATCGGCGAACTGGTAGTCGCGATACACGCCCATGTTGTTGCTCAGCGCCCCGTGCGGTTCCGGCCACGACAGTTCCCAGTCGCCGAAGCCGTACGCCTGCAGCGTGTGCTCCGGCGGATCGCTGACGTGCCACTTGCCGAAGTAATGCGTCGAATAGCCGAGTTCGCGGAAATAATCGCCTGCGGTGGGCGCGCCGTCCGCACGCAGCCACGGAAAATTGGAGGAGTCGCCGTTCTTGAACAGACCGTCGGTCTGGGTCACCCCGCTGCGCGGCCCGTACTGCCCGGTCATGATGCTGGCGCGGCTGGGGATGCACGCCGACTCGGCAATGGTGTGGTCGGTGAACACCGTCGCGTACTCGCGCAGCTTGCAGAACCCCGGATAGTGCTGCGCGTATTCATTGCCTTCGAGGCTGCCGACGAACGAGAGAATCTTCTTGATGTCGTTCGCGAAACCGGCCTCGCCGTAACCCGCGCTGGGGTAGTACAGCTGATCGACCATGATCATCAGGATGTTGGGCCGCGCGTCGCGCTGCGCGGCGATGTCCTGGAGTGTTTCGAGTGGGGTGGTGGTGTCTGTTTCGTCCATATTCCGCACTGCCGTATTGGTCATTCTGGCCTCTCCTTGGTCGAATTTAATTGGCATGAAATATTTCGTCTGAATTTTACAGGCAACTACATTCCGAAGATCAGAAAAAAATCAGAAAAGGTCAGCTTGAAATCCATCACTGTGTCGCTGGGGTTCCTTTCGAGGTAATTCAATGCTCATATCAGACAAGCGCAAGTAGAATGAGATTCCCGTTTGCGAAAGACTGTATCGCGCTTTTCCATGATCAAATTTCATTGAAAAGAAAGGACTAAATTTTTGATTAAAAAAACGACTTACATTATCTTTTTCAGTCTGAAATCTTCTCCTATTACCATCATTGATGAGTCGCGCGAGCATTGTAGTTGTATAATTTTTTTCGCCCCCGTCATCACCCAGAGAAAATATTATCGCCTCTTCAAGAGAATGAATTCCTTTTGAGGTAAAAATATTTCTTGATTTTTTGGCAAAAGAATATTCGGATAAAAAATATTTCTGAAACGTCGAAAGAAATATTTTTCTCGTTGATTCATTTCTAATCAAATTAACTTCAGATTCATTTTTAATTTTAAGCAGACCCATTTTCTGCTGCTCTCTGTCTTTTCTATCCATGTCGAGAAGCGAATTCGGCACATCATCTCTGTTCCTCTTACAGACGCGCCCGTACCTTACCTCAAGCGAGGCGTCAACAAAAACTCGAACTATTTTACCTTCCTGTTTATATAGTTCTTCAAAGCCATTAATCTCTTTCTGAGAGCGAAATCCAGTTACAACAAAAGGAGATCCAGAAAATCGCCCTGCATACTCGACGATTTTAGAAGGAACAGTCCAAGGTTCTTCTTTTAAAACCGCAGTAGCAAAATTGGATATTTTTACAGTTGGATTTCTACCCAATCTCTCATAATATGCGAGCCGCATGAAGTCACTTGCTTCAAAGTGCATGTAGCCAAAATTCTTAACAAGGAACTCAGCAACAGTAGTCTTCCCCGACCCACTTGGGCCACAAATAAGAAACAATGGTGGCACCTCAGCAACACCATGCAAAGCCAATTGACGAGGCAAGCGATTATCTTCCTCCAGCTTAAATCCGATTTTCTCTACAAAATTCCTAAGCTGTGAAAAAGCTTTTCTACGAAAATCATACTTTAGCTCTGCTCGCGCAGAAAGCAAACTGTATGGCTTATTTTCGCCATGCGGAACAAACCACTTATTAAAACTACTTGCATCCTGCCATGGCCTCAACGGATTGCTTTTAATCGTACGCTCACTTGAAATGATAAAGCCATGAGTTATTCCTGTAAATTGAAGGTAGCTATCATCCAGACCGTATGTCGACCTAACCGAAAAAGGTAAGTGCAAAATAATATCCGACCTGACACTTACTGACCGATCATTTCCACAAGCCTTAATAATCTCGTCCAGTCCGGAAAATTTCGTTTCTTTCATCCAATACTTGACATCGGTTCCTGGAAACTCACCATCTTTGCTCAAAGCATTAATAATTACTGAAGTATCTTCAAAACAAAAAAAAGCTTCATCACTGTAGCCGGCTCTTTTCCATTGCATCAAAGCACTCTCATAACTAGACTTCAGCAACTCATCTCTGTCTTTTATTTTAGGTTCTTGATAGCTTCCATAATACGTTCTCTCATGGAAACTATTAATAACAATTCCCGCACCCCTTGCGAGATAGCGGAAATGAGACAATTTTATTGCGTTTGTTGTTAAGAACCAGAGATCAAACATGAGTAATTTTTCTCCCTGAATTTCTAGCACTAACCCTAATAACTTTTGCCAAGTTGCCGTAGGAAAATCTAAACATCTCGACAGTTTTATCTACATCCTTAGACATAAAAAAAAGACCCGGCCCTAGACTAGATAGACCAACACAGTCAGCGCCACAATCCATTAATTTCAATTTTACTTGCGAAAGTATTTCTCCATGTAAATTCCACTCGGCTCTTTTCCATGAAGTTCTTTGGATAGCATTTATCGCAACACAGAAAGCGGAATAGTCTTCAGTCAGTATTGATGCGTGCACGCCAAATAGAGAATGAAAAGCGGCCTCAGCGCAATCCTCAAGAGGCAAGGGACAAGTCTCAAATAACATTCGCTCTTGTTTAGTACTCGGAACGGGCAGCTTTGGCATACACAAGCCAATGTCCCAACTAGGCATCGGCGTTTGCGCAATCACAAGCGGCAAGTCAAATCCTGGCAAAGAATCTTCGGACGACGTGAAATCTCCATGACGTGATGAACAACCCAGATCAAACACATACCCACCATCAAAATAAGTATTTACGCCTATTCCAGATGCACCACCACGACCTGAACTTAAGACAATACTTTTACGATCTGAATTAATTCCTTCAATGAGAAATATTCCATCAATAATTGCAAGGCGAAGCGCGGTGCCTGATCCAAAGCCTGCATGAGAAATAAAATCATCGCCACTGATATTTATCAGATAACCATTATCAATATTTTCTTTTTCGCATAGCGATCTAACTAAATTTCTCAACAATAGGAAATCTTTTTTTGACAAAGGATTTAACCTCTTGTCGCAAAAATCGAGATGCTTTGCGGGGCATGCTTCGACTATTAATGATGGACTACTAACAGCAAACCCAAGTCCTCCATTACGACGATAAGAGCCCGCAACCATGGACAACAGTGTGATATGCACTCTGCCATAGGCCTCAATCCTTACAAGTTTGTTTTTTTCTCGTTCCATTCTTCTTCGAAATGATCAATGTAAGCTTTCACAAGCGGACTAGATACTTTCATTTGTATTGCAGGGGTGTGCCTACTTTGCTTCCGCTGAAAGGTTGGTCCTACAATGCAATCATTGTCAATACGCACTATTGAATGAACTGGGGGGTGATCAAAATATCCATATTCAAATTTTGGATATTTTTTCTGAAGACCTTCAAACACTGAAACAACACCCTGAGCTTTGACCTTAGAATTATCGTCGCGCGTCAGGCCTTTTCGACTTGCCACCAAGATTCTAACTTTAACACCACGATCAAGAGCTTCAATTAATACTTTTTTTTGTCTTCTAGGGCTTTCCGTGTTTGCGAAATCGTCCATAAATCTACTTGCGGTAGTGCCAAAAATATCTATTCTTTCA
>JAYUUH010000226.1:0-4738 GCA_043754745.1 Lysobacter sp. | reverse complement strand
TGCGCGAACAGCGCGCGCGGGATCGCCAGCGCGGCGCCGCTGACGTAATCGCAGTCGCGCAGATAGCGGAAGCGCGGATCTTCGGGCGATTCGTACTTGCCGTAGTTCCAGCCGCTGCCGTCGGCGAACACCACGCCGCCGGCTTCCTGCAGGCGGCCGTCGGGATACAGCAACTGCGCGCCGACCAGGCCGGCATCCGGCTGCTCGACGAACGTGTCGAGCAGCGCATCGAGCCAGCCCGGCTGCGGAAGGGTGTCGTTGTTCAGGAAGATCAGGTATTCGCCGCGCGCCAGCGACGCGCCGTCGTTGCAGGCGGCGATGAAACCGCCGTTCTGTGCGCGGCGGTGGTAGCGCACGCCTGCAATCTGCGGCAGCGCGGCCACGGTGTCGTCGCGGCAGCCGTCGTCGACCACGATCACCTCGAACGGCGCCGCGGGCGGATGCGCGGCCAGCGCGCGCAGGCAGGCGAGGGTGTGCGCGAACTGGTCGTAGACCGGGATGACGATGCTCGCGTTCGGCGCCGCTGAAGTCGCGATGGCGAACGGCGCGAACGCGGCCTGCGGCGGTGCGTAGAGATTTCCGGGCGACGATGGTGCGGCGCGCCGGAACTGGGTTTTGGCGCGATCCCAGGTGGTGCGCCAGCCCCGCGTGCGCAGGCTGGCCCAGCCGCGCCGGAGCAGGCCGAAACCACGACGCCATATGAATCGCAGATCGGCGGGCGAGAACGACATCCTGGGGGTGACTCCTGCGTCTGCGGTCGGGGTGGCGGAGGGATGCGGAAGATGCGGCGGATCGTGGCGCGTCGCGGCGTGCCGATCCCGACAGCCTGCTAGACTCGGGCGGCATTTTCGCATCTCCCGCCCGATTGCAGGCACCTGCGCCAACGCAGGCGCAACAAGGGCATCCGCGCCGCCAACGCGCGACCACAGGCACGACTCCGACCGAATGGCCCGCAATCAAGATATCGACGACGACCCGGAAGATCAGGACGACGCTTACGACGAGGACGAAGGCCTCGACGAAGCCGGCGGCGCAGGCCGCGGCTGGCGTCGACGGCTGCTGGGCTGGGGGCTGGTGGCGGTGGCCATCGGCATGGGTTTCCTGATTCCCTACACCCTGTACCTGAACCATCAGGTCAGCGTGCGTTTCGGCCAGTTGCGCTGGCAGGTGCCCACCCGCGTCTACGCGCGCCCGTTGCATCTGACCCAGGGCATGGCGATGGATGCCCGGACCCTCAAGACCGAACTCGAAGCCGCCTCGTACCGCGACGACGGCAAGGGCGAGCGGCCCGGCATGTACAGCGTCAAGGGCGCGCGCTGGCGCATCGCCAACCGCGGCTACCAGGACGTGGGTGGTGCGGTCGGCCCGAGCCGCATCGAAGTGACCGTCTCCGGCGGCCGCGTGCGGTCGGTGCGCGATCTGGCCCGCGGCCGAGCGGTGAAGTCGGCCAAGCTCGATCCCGCGCGCATCGCCACGCTGTACGGCCAGAAGCAGGAAGAGCGGCGGCTGGTGCGCATCAGCGAAGTGCCGCCGCTGCTGACCGACAGCCTGCAGGCGGTGGAGGATCGCGATTTCGCGCGTCACCATGGCATCGACCCCAGCGGCATGGCCCGCGCGCTCTGGGTCTGGGTCAAGTCCGGCGGCGAGGTCAAGCAGGGCGGCAGCACCCTGACCCAGCAGCTCGCACGCTCCGGTTTGCTGGGCATCGGCAAGGAACAGACCTATACCCGCAAATTCAATGAAATCCTGTATGCGCTGATCATCGACGCTCGCTACGAGAAAGGCGTGATCCTCGAGGCCTATCTCAACCAGGTCGATATCGGCCAGCGCGGCTCGCAGGCGATCCACGGCTTCGCTTCGGGCGCCGAGTTCTACTTCGGGCGCCACCTCGACGACCTGTCCACCGAACACATCGCGCTGCTGGTCGGGCTGGTGAAGGGGCCGTCCTGGTACAACCCCCGCAAACAGGCGCCGCGTGCGCTGGAGCGCCGCAATCTGGTGCTGGCGAAGATGCTGGAGACCGGCACCATCGACCGCAAGGAATACGACCGCGCGGTCAAGGCGCCGCTGGGCGTCACCGAGGTGCCGGGCAGCATGGTCGCGAACCGGTTTCCGGCCTATGTCGATCTGGTCCGCCGCCAGCTGGCGCGCGATTATTCCGAAGAAGAGCTGCAGGGCGCCGGCCTGACCGTGCTCACCGGCATGTCGCCCTCCGCCCAGGCATATGCCGAAGGCGCGGTGACCCGCGCGATGAAGGCGCTGAGCACTGCGCGCCGCCCGCCGCTGCAGGCCGGCGTGGTCGTCACCGACGTCCACAGCGGCGAAGTGCTGGCGGTGATCGGCAGCCGCAGCTTCGATGAGCACGGCTTCAATCGCGCGGTGCAGGCGCAGCGCCCGGTGGGTTCGCTGCTGAAACCGTTCGTGTACCTGCTGGCGCTGGCGCAGCCCGACAAGTATTCGCTGGCGTCCACCGTCGACGATTCGCCGGTCAGCATCGTCCTCGACAACGGCAAGCGCTGGAAACCCGGCAATTCCGACGGCCGCAGCCATGGCACCGTGCGCCTGATCGACGCGCTGGCGCAGTCCTACAACCAGTCGACGGTGCGGATCGGCATGGCCGTGGGGCCGCAGCGCCTCAGCGACCTGCTGCGCACGCTCGCCGGGATCGAGGCCGGGCAGAATCCGTCGCTGATCCTCGGCTCGCTCGACCAGAGCCCGTACGCGATGGCGCAGCTCTACCAGTTCCTCGCGTCCGGCGGTGAAATCCAGCCCCTGCACGCGGTGCGCGGGGTGCTCAACGCCAACGGCAATGCGCTCAACCGCTACGACGCCGCACCGGAACCGGCGCAGACCGGCGATGCGGTCGCCGCGCGATTGGTGACCTCGGCGTTGCAACAGGCGGTGACGTCCGGGACCGGTCGACAGCTGATGAGCGACGGTCTGGGCCGGCTGCAACCCGCGGGCAAGACCGGCACCAGCAACGACGGCCGCGACAGCTGGTTCGCGGGCTGGACCGGCGACCACCTCGCGGTGATCTGGGTCGGCAACGACCAGAACGCGTCCACCGGCCTGTACGGCGCCACCGGCGCGATGCGGGTGTGGTCGGGACTGTTCTCGCGCCTGCCGACCGCGCCGCTGCAGGTCGGCGGCAAGGGCATCGACTGGCAGTGGGTGGCCGATGGCCACACCACCGACGCCGGTTGCCCGGGGGCGCGGCGGATCGGCTTCGTGACCGGATTCGCGCCCGCCTACCGGCCCTGCCTACTGGCGGAGCCGGAAAGCATCGACGGCGTCGAAGGCGGCGAGGGCGACGGTTCCGGAAATGAAGGTTTCTGGGGCAGGATCTTCGGCAGCGGCGACCGCGAGGCGGGCGGCGACGATGAGCAACGCCGCCAGCAGCAATTCCGCGAGGAGCGCGAACGCCAGGACCAGGACGCCCGCGATCGCGAAGCGCAGGAGCGTCGCGAGCAGCAGACGCGCGATGGCGCACGGCTTCAACGTGAAAATAACCAGCGCGACAACGATCAGCGCTACGCCGAACTGCGCGCCCGCGACGAGTCGTATCGCCAGCAGCAACAGCGCGATCAGGCATACCGCGATGCACGCGAACGCGAATACAGGGAACGCCGCCAGCGCGAGGACGCCGATCGCCGCGAGCAGGAGCGTCGCGAGCAGGAACGGCGCGATCAACAGCGCGGCATGTTGCCTTCGGGCGACGCGATCGGGATTCGCGTCGCATGATCCTCATGATCCAGCGTCTTTTCATCTCTGCAGGCCTGCTTGTGCTGGCGTCCTGCACCAGCGCGCCGCCGGCGCCGGAATGGAGCGGTCCTGCGCCGGAACAACTGGTCGCCGAAATCCGTGCCGCGGGCGCGTTCGAAAAGGGCGAACTCGATGTGCAGCCGCTGCGCGATCCGATGGTCGAGGATTTGCGCGTACAGGCCGTACAGTTTGAAAGCGCGCGCCGCTATCCGGATGCCGCGGCGGCGCTGGACAAGGCGCTCGGCATCGCGCCGCAGGATCCCGCGCTGCTGCAGGAGCGCGCCGAAGTCGCGGTGCTGCAGAAAAATCTCGACAAGGCGGCGTCGCTCGCGCGCGACGCGTATGCGCTAGGCGGCAAGGTCGGACCGCTGTGCCGCCGGCACTGGGCGACGATCCGCCAGCAACTCGCCTATCGCCAACGCGGCCTGCGACTGCGCGCCACCGGCAAGCTCAAGGGCGAGACACTCGCGCAATGGGAGCGCGAATTGACCGAGCTTGCGACCCTGCTGGCCGACGCCGAGCGCAAGCAATCCGATTGCACGCTCACCGGGCCGCCGCGGTACTGATGACATGAGCATGGCTTCCGATGTCCGCAGCGGCCACGATGCGGGCGCAGATGGCACTGTGCCGGATTCGCGGTCCGCGCTGGCGCGTGCCTGCCGCGATGCGCTGAGCGACGGCGGCGTTCTCGCGGTGCGGATACCCGGCTTCGCGCCGCGTCTCCCGCAACAACAGCTGGCGATGGCGATCGCCGAAACCGTCGAAGACCGTGCGGTGCTGCTGGCCGAGGCCGGCACCGGCACCGGCAAGACTTTCGCGTATCTCGTTCCGGCGCTGCTGTCGGGATTGAAGACGATCGTCTCCACCGGCACCCGTGCGCTGCAGGATCAGCTCTATCATCGCGATCTGCCGCGGGTGCGCGATGCGCTGGGCATCGGCGTGAAGACGTCGCTGCTCAAGGGCCGCGCGAATTATC
>JAYUUH010000225.1:0-1608 GCA_043754745.1 Lysobacter sp. | reverse complement strand
CACGTACCTGCAGAAGGTGTCGGTCAGCTCGACGATGGGCCCCGGCGTCACCGTCGACCAGTCGTCGCTGACGTTGAAGTGACGATTCGACCCGCGCGTATCGTGCGCGGCTTTGTCGAATCGTCATCCCCGCGAAGGCGGGGATCCAGCGTCTGACTGGCTCGAATCAGGCAATACGAAATGCTGGATCCCGGCTTGCGCCGGGATGACGTTTGAAAGGTGCCGGGCTTGCGTCCGGGACCTTGCAAGAAATTTTGAGGGCATCGTGAAAGGCCAGCTCGCGTGAGCGAACCCGAAGCGATCGCCGTCAAAGACCGCAGGCGCGGTCAGCGCGCGATACCCACGGGCAAGGAAGCTCGTTCCGCCGGAGTGATCCGGTGGGCACGGCACAGCAAGGAATCGTGGTATCGCAAGCGGGGTCGCTTAATCGCACTCGTCAAGAGTCGACCTGCGCAGATGGTGCCGCCCCCTCTGGATGTTTCGCGAATTGAAACTCTGTGAAGGGCCGCCACCGGGGCGCATCCTGCGCCCCCGGCGTCGATGGATCGATGCCGTCCGGGACCGCAAGCGGCAGGAGCCGTGAGCGGAGTTCACATGAGGAGTGCATATGGCTCTGAATCTCACCCAGAAGCAAGGCGTAGTCGCTGAAGTGGCGGAAATCGCTGCCAAGGCGCACTCGTTGATCGCTGCCGAATACGCAGGCACCACGGTCTCGCAGATGACCGCGATGCGCAAAAAGGCTCGCGAAAACGGCGTGTACTTGAAAGTCGTCAAGAACACGCTGGCATCGCGCGCTGTGGCGGGGACCGAATACGAAGTTGTCCAGGACAAACTCGTCGGTCCGCTGCTGTATGCGTTTTCGATCGAGGAGCCCGGCGCTGCCGGTCGCCTGATCAAGGAGTTCGCCAAGGGCAACGACAAGCTGCAGGCCAAAGTGGTCGCCGTCGGCGGCCAGGTCTATCCGGCCAGCCACGTCGACGTCCTGGCTTCGCTGCCGACCCGCGATCAGGCCTTGGCCATGCTGGCCCGCGTCCTGGCCGAGCCGGCGAGCATGTTCGCCCGCGCGATCAAGGCTGTGGCCGACAAGCAGGGCGGCGGCGACGCCGCTCCGGTCGAAGCCGCAGCCGAGGCTCCGACGGAAGTCGCAGCCGAAGTGTCGGCCGACGCCGCTGGCGAAGCCCCGGCCGAAGCCTGAGTTCGATGTCCTGACGGTTCCGCGGCGCTCGTGCCCGCGAAACCCAATACCGAAAATCAAATCCAGAGGTAATCAACAATGTCCCTTACCAACGAACAGATCGTCGACGCCGTTGCCGGCAAGACCCTGATGGAAGTGATGGAGCTGGTCAAGGCCATCGAAGAAAAGTTCGGCGTCACCGCCGCTGCCCCCGTCATGATGGCCGGTCCGGCCGCCGACGCGGCTCCGGTCGAAGAGCAGACCGAATTCTCCGTCATCCTGAAGGCTATCGGCGAAAAGAAGGTCGAAGTCATCAAGGCCGTCCGCGCCATCACCGGCTTGGGCCTGAAAGAAGCGAAGGACCTCGTCGAAGGCGCCCCGCAGACCGTCAAGGATGCCGTGTCGAAGGACGATGCCGCGAAGTTCAAGAAAGA
>JAYUUH010000224.1:0-1611 GCA_043754745.1 Lysobacter sp. | reverse complement strand
TCGCGCTCGTTGCGCCGCGCCGGCAGGCTGCCCCAGTCCGAACGCCACCAGTCGTCGGCTGCGAGCGTGCGTCCGGGCGGCGGCGGCGCGAACTGCGCCAGCACGCCGTCGATTGCCCGCGGCGCGTGCCACAGCGCCGCGACCACGAAAGTGACGAAGAATACGGTCGTCACCGGGTGCATCCAGAACGAGCGGCCGATGTGGCGGCGGTAGGCGATGCCCAGCACCAGCAGCCACATGATGCCGAACAGCGCGCCGCCGACGATGTCGCTGAGCCAGTGCGCGCCGAAGTACAGGCGGGCGAAGCCGATCAGGGCCACCGCCGCTCCGGAGACCAGATACGGCCACACCCGCTGCCGGCCCGGCAATTCGCGCGCGATCAGCACCGCGAAGAAGCCGAACACGATCGTCACCATCGTCACCGGGATCGACGGAAACCCGAAACCGCTGGCGGCGGTCGGCGGACGCGGCATGTCCACCGACAGCCCGAGAAACGCGGTGAACACGAAGCCGAACGCCACCGCCGCCAGCCAGTGCAGCGCCGCTGCGAAACGTCGCCGCCACAGCAGCCAAGCCATGGTCAGGAGCAGGGTGGGCAGCAACACCTCCATGTCGCCCATCGAGGCGAGCGCGGCCATCAGCCGGTCCGCCAGCGGGTTGCGCAGCGCCGCCATCGCGGTCTGGATCTGTTCGTCCAGCGCCAGCGGGCCGCGCTTGGCCACCACCACGGCGAGCAGCGCGAACCAGCCCCAGCCGATCCCGAGCAGGCACATCGCCAGCATCGCCAGCGATGCCGATTCCGGACGGTTGTGCTGGATCAGCGGCGCCGCGTAGCGGCTCAGCCGCGGATGCGCGCGGGTCCACTTCAGCGCGCGCGCCAGCAGGCGGTCGGCGTGGCCGGCGAACCAGCGATAGGTGTACAGCACCACCGCCCACACCAGCGCCAGTACGGCGACCAGGGCCAGCAGCACTAGCGCGAGCCGGTCGGCCACCGCTGCCACCGCATCGTAGGACGCGCCGAACACCCAGCCCGGGGCCAGGAAGCAGGCCGACCACAGCAGGGCCGCGACCAGGCTCGCCGGCATGTAGCGCCGCAGCGGCATCCGCAGCATGCCCGCTACCGCCGGCACGAACGGCCGCACCGCGCCCACGAACCGGGCGATCACGATGCCCTTGCTGCCGTGCTTGCGGAACATCCGCTCGCCGCGGTCGATCAACTGCGGATAGCGGCGGAACAGCCAGTGCTCGCGCATCGACGGCCCCCAGCGATGCCCCAGCCAATAGCTGAGCGCGTCGCCGGCGAATGCGCCTAGCGCGGCGCATGCCAAGGCATAAGGCCCATCGATATGGCCCAGACCGATCAACGTGCCCACCGCGAACAGCAGCGGCAGCGCCGGCACCACGATCCCCACCACCGCCAGCGCATCGCAGAACGCGATCAGGAAGATCACGCCGCCGGCCGCCACCGGATGCGCGGTGATCCATGTCGTGATGCTGTCCAGCCAGTCGCTCGTCATCCGTCGATTATGGCAGGTGGGGTTTCGGGAGCGTGAAGGGGGCCGTCTTGCGCGGGACGCAGAAGGCTGGATGCACGACTCGGCAAGCCACAAT
>JAYUUH010000223.1:0-4762 GCA_043754745.1 Lysobacter sp. | reverse complement strand
CAGGCCCCGGGCATCGACCAGCGGCGGATCGACGACGTGATCATCGGCTGCGCGATGCCCGAGGGCGAGCAAGGCATGAACGTGGCGCGCATCGGCCTGCTGCTGGCCGGCCTGCCCAACACGATCGCCGCACAGACCATCAACCGCTTCTGCTCGTCTGGCTTGCAGGCCGTGGCGCTGGCAGCCAACGAGATCCGGCTGGGCAACGCCGACCTGATGTTGGCCGGCGGCACCGAATCGATGTCGATGGTGCCGATGATGGGCAACAAGGTGGCGCTGTCGCCGCAGGTGTTCGCGAAGGACGAGAATGTCGCGATCGCCTACGGCATGGGCATCACCGCCGAGAAGGTCGCCGAGGAGTGGAAGATCTCGCGCGACGATCAGGACGCGTTCGCCCTCGCCTCGCACCAGAAAGCCATCGCCGCGATTCAGGCCGGCGAGTTCCGCAGCGAGATCTCGCCGTACGAAGTGGTCTCGCGCATCCCCGACCTCGCCGGCAATGCCGTGCGTCTGAAGCAAGCGCTGATCGAGAACGACGAAGGCCCGCGCCCGGATTCGTCCATCGAAGGCCTGACAAAACTCAAGCCGGTGTTCCGCAACGGCCAGTTCGGCGGCACCGTGACCGCGGGCAACAGTTCGCAGATGAGCGACGGTGCCGGCGCGGTATTGCTGGCCTCGGAACAGGCGATCAAGGATTACGGGCTGATGCCGCTCGCCCGCTTCGTGAGCTACTCGGTGGCCGGTGTGCGTCCGGAAGTGATGGGCATCGGCCCGATCGCCGCGATTCCCAAGGCATTGAAGCAGGCGGGTCTGACCCAGGACCAGCTCGACTGGATCGAACTGAACGAAGCCTTTGCCGCGCAGGCGCTGGCGGTGATCCGCACCTGCGGCATCGACCCGTCGAAGGTCAACCCGCTGGGCGGCGCGATCGCGCTGGGGCATCCCCTCGGCGCGACCGGTGCGATCCGCACCGCGACCCTCGTCCACGGCATGCGTCGTCGCCAGCAGAAGTACGGCATGGTGACGATGTGCATCGGCACCGGCATGGGTGCGGCGGGGATTTTCGAAGCGCTGTAAGCGCCTGTCGCAAGTCGCGGATATCCGTAGAGCGGAGCAAAGCTCCGCTCTAATTTCTGGGGATGGAGAAGCTGAGCTCCGCTTTATGGGTAACGGCCAAGTGGAGCTTGGCTCCGCTCTACGGATTGCGGGTTCATATCGTTTCGGCCGCGCCGGCCACTTTTTGCTGCGCATGCGGTCCTTGCCGCCGCGTTTCGCTACGTACAGCGCGGAATCGGCGCGCATCCACAGACTATCGTGATTATCGGGCTCGATTCGGACCGCGCGCTTCGGTCAAGCTGGCCCAGTCGAGCTGGCGCAGTCAAGCCAGCTTAGCTAAACCGGCTGAATCGAATGCGCTCAATCGAGATCGATCACACCCAGCTCATTAAGCGCGTTCTGCATCATCCCACGTGCGGCGTCGCTGAGCTTTTCGTGGTCCAGCGCATAGCGGATAGTGGCTTCGATCAGGCCCAGATGGGTGCCGCAATCGAAACGGGTGCCTTGGAAGCGATAGGCGTGCACCGGCTTGATCGCGAGCAGGGTCGCGATGGCGTCGGTGAGCTGGATCTCGCCGCCTGCGCCCGGCGTGGTGCCTTCGAGAACGTCGAAGATGCCGCCGTCCAGCACATAACGCCCCACCACCGCCAAGTTGCTCGGCGCCACTTCGGGGCTGGGTTTCTCGACGATGGCGCGGATCGGCGCGCTTCGGCCGGAGAACGGGCCGGTGTCGACGATGCCGTAACTGCCGGTCTGTTCGCGCGGCACATCCTGGACCGCGATGATGCTGCTGCCCGTGGCTTCGGCGGCATCCGCCATCTGTTTGAGCGCACCGGGGCCCCGATTCCAGATCAGATCGTCCGGCAACAGGACTGCGAAAGGTTCGTCGCCGATGATGGCTTTGGCGCACAGCACCGCATGGCCCAACCCGAGGGCCTCCGACTGGGTCACGAACACCGCGCGAACATGCGGCGGCAGGATGTTGCGCACCAGATCGAGCTGTTCGTGCTTGCCGGACTTCTCCAGCTTCTGCTCGAGCTCGTAGGCCTTGTCAAAATAATCGGCCACCGCATGCTTATACCGATTGGTGACGAACACCAGCGTGTCGCAGCCCGCTTCGATCGCCTCGTCCACCGCGTACTGGATCAGCGGTTTGTCGATGATCGGCAGCATCTCCTTGGGAACAGTCTTGGTGGCCGGCAGGAATCGGGTGCCGAGGCCGGCGACGGGAAAAACCGCTTTGCGGATGCGGGTCATCGATACGGCTCGCGTTCTAGAGAAAGGGGATATTCGGCGATGCGCGAAAACGCCCCGCGGTACAACGATGGACGACGGATCTCGAGACCCGCTACGTCAAACACGTCTCGCTCCAGCAAGACAGGCATCGCATCGGAGATGCGCGACGGCTCCATCAGGTTCTGCGGGCATTGCGGGCGGGAAATGCGACCACCGTCGCCGCATGCGCATGGGAGTCGCCGACGGTCGTGGTCGGCGCGAACTCGGGCACCGCTTCACGCAGCATGGCCGCCAAGGCTTCCAGATCGTAGCGTGCGCTGGCCTCGCGCATGCGCGCCAACGCCGCTGCGATCGCTTCGGTGGATACCTGGCGCGGTGCCGCCTGCAGGATCTTCGGATGCGAGGTCGGCCGATAGCGTTCGTCAGCGTGGAAGAGGGTTTCGTGCAGTTTTTCGCCGGGACGCAGCCCGGTGTAGACGATGGCGATGTCGCGGCCGGGCTGTTTCCCCGCAAGACGGATCATCTGCTCGGCGAGCAGACGGATCGACACCGCCTCACCCATGTCGAGCGTGTAGATCGCCTGCTGCGAGCCGATCGCCGATGCCTGCAGGATTAATTGGCAGGCTTCCGGAATGGTCATGAAGAACCGGGTGACGTCGGCATCCGTGACCGTCACCGGCCCGCCGCAGCGGATCTGTTCGCGGAACAGCGGCACCACGCTCCCGGCTGAATCAAGCACGTTACCGAAACGCACGGTCACGAAACGGGTGGAACGCGGATCGGCCAGCGACTGGCAGAGCATCTCGGCCAATCGCTTGGTCGCGCCGAGCACGTTGACCGGATCGACCGCCTTGTCGGTGGAGATCAGCACAAAGGTGCCGACGCCAGCAGCGGAACTCGCCCGGGCGACCGTCTCGGTCGCCAAGGCATTGTTGCGGACGGCTTCGCGCAGTTGCGCTTCCAGCAAGGGCACCTGTTTATAGGCGGCGGCGTGGAACACCGCGTCGGGCTTCACCAGTTCCAGCGCATAACGGATCACCGCCGGGTCGCCGCAGTCGCCCAGCACGGGCGCGAGCTCGATCCCTGGGAAATCTCGGCGCAGCCGCATCTGGGTCGTGGTCAGCGCCAGTTCGTCGATCTCGAGCAGAGCGATCTTGCTCGCGCCGTGGCGTGCGCACTGACGGCACAGTTCCGAACCGATCGAACCACCGGCGCCGGTCACCAGCACGCTGCGGCCCCCGAGCCAATCGCGCATGGCCTTCCAGTCTGGCACCACCGGAGCGCGGCCGAGCAGATCCTCGATCGCGACTTCCTTAAGCTCGCCGGGCAGCGAGCGGCCTTCGAGGATATCGTTGAGTCGCGGCACCATCCGGAACGGCACGCCGGTGCGTTCGCAGGTTTCTATCACCCGGCGCATCTGCTCGGCGTCCACCGAAGGCATCGCGATGACCAGCAGCTTGGCTGCGGTTTCCGGCGCGATCCGGCCGACATCATCGATCCGGCCGAGCACGGGCACGCCATGCAGGTGGCTACCGCGGAGTTTCCTGGCATCGTCGAGGAAGCCCACCGGCTGATAGGCGCCGGTACGGCGCAGGTCGCGGACCAGCGCTTCGCCCGCCTGCCCCGCCCCCAGGATCAACACACGCACCGCCGATTTGTCGCTGTTGATGCGGCCGTGGTCTTTCCACGAACGGTAAAGCAGTCGCGGCGCTCCCAGCAGCAGGGTCAGCACGAACGGATACATCACCAGCACCGAGCGCGGGGCTTGGCCCAGCCGGTTATAGATGAAGAGCACCAGCAGAATGGCGAGCAAACCGAACATGCTCGCCTTCAAGATATTCACGAGATCGGGCACGCTGGCGAAGCGCCAGACGCCGCGATACAGGCCCACCTGCCACGAGACCAGCCCCTGTGCCACCAGCACCAACAGGCCTTCGGTCGACCACAGCGCAGGCTGCGCGGCGCTATCGAGCATCGCGTAGCGGAATTGCACCAGACCGGTCCAGCACAGCCAGACGATGCACAGATCGTGCAGCACGATCATGGTGCGCGGCCACGCACTGGCGAGGCGGTCTTTCAATGTGGTGGTCATGCGTCAAATTCTCCGTTCGAAGAGTGCTCGGCAGGCCGACGCAGCCAGTACCAGAACCCGCACCCCAACATCAGCCAAGCAGACACCAGCATCGAAATCCCTCTCTGTCCTTCCCCCCCGAGCAAAATGGCGCCCGCACATGCGAGCAATGTCCAAACCGCATAACCTGTCGTCACCGGCACATGGCTGCCTGCGCGCCGGGACCAACGTTGATACGCATGTTCGACGTGCGGCTTCCACCATCGTTCGCCGCGCACTATCCGCGTCAGCAGCGTGAAACCGGCATCGAGCACGAACGCGCTCAAAGGCAACAGCGCCAGCGGCCATGCCTCGACAACCATGACATCCAACGACAGCCCGACCATCAGCGACAACGCG
>JAYUUH010000222.1:0-4766 GCA_043754745.1 Lysobacter sp. | reverse complement strand
GCATCCGCCGCAGGCCGTCCACTCTCTCCCGGACTGTGCCTGCGGCGGGTGCAACTTTCACTCAGCCGCGCTTGGTCATCAGCGCGGCTTTTTCCTCGCGGCAACCTTCGCATTGAGCGGCGGCAACAGCTTGGGCCTGCCAGGCGCCTTGCTGAGCAACTTCAGGTTCTCGGCCACGCTGCGCGCCGCCGGGCGCTTGCCGAGCATGGAAAACTGATTCCCGGCGTCCTTGAGAGCACGTTCCAGATATACGGCGATCGCCTGCTCCGCCGCCTTCAGACTCTCGGCGATGGCCTCGAGCGCGACACCGTCATGATCCTTCAGGATCGCTTCCAGCTCGCGCTCGTTCCTCGGGAGTTTTTCGGCGAGCAGATTGACCAGGCTGGCGAACACCGCGCGGCGCATGTCTGCCACCGGCAACAGACTTTCGTCGCCGTCCTTGCGCTGGTTCAGACTGCGGCTGTCGAGCAATGCGGCAAGCCCGGAGCCCTCGCCCAGCGTGCCGAGCATATCGTCGACGACACCCGTGACCGTACCGGCTCCGAATTCACCGTCGATCACGTCCTGTAGCGTGCGGCCGATTTTCACCAGCGGTTCCCACGGGCACGGATGCGGATGCGGCAGTTGCAGTTCCAACGCTTCGATGTCGAAACGCGCCACCGCTGCGATCACGAAAGGCCAGCAATAGCGGCGATTGCGCGGCGCCAGCCAGCGCACGGTGTTGCGGTAGTAAGTCTGGATCTTCAGATATTCCGGCGTGGGCACCCCGCCCGGCTTCAAGCCTTGCCGCGGCAGACCGGTCAACGGGTCATTGCCTGCGCCAACACCGTTCAGATTGATATTGACGAAATGATGCCAGGTGGCATCGCAGACGATGCGACCGACATGCGCGGGATCGCCGTCGTAAGCCGAAATCGCCCCGAAACTGCGCGGATACACCGGCGGTTTCAGGGTGTCGGTTACGAAACGGCCCGCCGACATCGACACCGCGACGACCGCCGCCTGGATGCGCGCACCGCCGGCGAGCGGTGTCGGCCATTCCTCGAAGGCCACGAAATTGCCCGCGTCCGGCGTCGGCGCCAGACACTCGCTCTCGTGCGGATGATCCGGCAGGTAATCGACCGCACCGGAAGCATGACGCAGTACCGGATGCACCGCCCAAGTCGATGGCGACGAATTCGACCCGCCGTTCGAAAAGAACACCGGATACATGCGCTGCGCGATCGCATCGGCCTGGTCCTGAAATTCTTTGATGCTGTTGCTGCCCGGATCGATCACGGTGTCGAGCCGTTGCGGCGAAGTCATCGGCACGGTCGACCAGTTCCGCATGTGCCTCACGCGCGGGATGTGTGCGCCCATGCCGAAACCGAGATTGGAATGATCGCCGGTGGCGAACACGCCGCCGCCGGCCTGCATGAAGGATTCGAGCTTGCTCTGCTCGGCCGGAAGCAAGGGCGTTGCATTGATGCCGAACATCCAGATCTGATCGTAATTGGCGATCGTGACCGGCGTGGCCGCCGTATTGAAATTGAAACTTCCGGGAATCGTCGCAAAGGCATCGCCATTGCGATGCGCGCTGCTCACCGTATGACCCGCGCCCTGCACCACGGAAATGAATTCGGTCAGACCGCCTCCGTCCGCTGGACTGAATCCGAGTCCTCCATCGGTCACCACCAGCACGCGCTGCGGGCACGGATATCTGAAAACGATCTCGATGAAGCGATTCCTGTTGAGGAAAATATCGCCTGGCATGTTGCTCTCCCTGTCGGATCCGGCCGGACCTTCATCGCGCTGCAGGTAGAAGATGCGCGGCGTCGTGCCGGTGAACCTGCCCATCAGTCAACGCGGCGCTGCATGCGCAACGGACACGCGCGGGCATGCATGCCGGAATGACCGGCTCCGGCGAAAAGATGCGTTTGCCGCGAGCCTGGGAACCCGTCGATCGCCGGAAATCCCGCGAAAACCGGGACCCGGGGGCAACGGCGCGGCGTCAGCCCGCCTGCACGCAGCGCGCGCAGATGCCGTGGACTTCCAGCGTCTGCGCCTGCGGCACGAAGCCGAGCGCGCGGGCCTTCTCGTCGAGTTGCGCGACCACGCGTTCGTCTTCCAGTTCGACGGCGCTGTGGCAGCGATCGCAGATCAGGAACGGCACCGAATGCTGCGCGGTGTTCGGGTGATGACAGGCGACGAAGGCGTTGACCGATTCCAGCTTGTGGATGAAACCGTTGGCCAGCAGGAAATCCAGCGCACGGTACACGGTCGGCGGCGCGGCGGCGCCGGCGCTGTCTTCGTCGAGCGCCTTGTCGGCGCGGATCCGGTCGAGCAGATCGTAGGCCTTGATCGGCTTGCCCTGCTCGGCGATCAGCGTCAGCACCCGGGCGCGGATCGGCGTCAGGCGCAGACCGCGCTCGCGGCAGGCGCGCTCCA
Organism: Lysobacter sp.; assembly: GCA_043754745.1. GTDB lineage: Bacteria > Pseudomonadota > Gammaproteobacteria > Xanthomonadales > Xanthomonadaceae > Lysobacter_I. Next base: position 2,339 of record JAYUUH010000222.1, on the reverse strand, counting down.
CCGCATCCACGAAGCTGGGCGCGTCGTGGACATGATGGTGCGGATCGGTGCAGGGATGCGACATGGCTAGATGATGGCGTCGGCGGGGTCTGGACTCAAGGCGCGCGTTCGGGCCGCAGGCCTCAGCCCGCGATGATCGCCAGCGCGGCGTCGATGCGCGCCACCGCTTCGCCCTGCCCGGCCAGATAGACGGTGTGCGAGATGTCCGGGCTGACCTGAGTGCCGGTGATCGCTACCCGCATCGGCTGCGCCACCTTGCCCATGCCGAGGCCCAGCGCTTCGGCGGTCGCGTGCAGCGCCGCGCCGACGCTCTCCACGGTCCACGTGTCGAGCCCGGCGAAACGGTCGCGCGCATCGGTCAGCGCAGCCGCGGCCTCCAGCTTGAGGTGTTTGGCGACCGCAGCGTCGTCGTAGTCGGTCAGCGGGCGATACCAGACCGCCGCCCGCTCGGCCATATCCTTCAATGTCTGCACGCGGTCGCGCAGTGCGATCACCACATCCGCCGGCGCCGGGCCGCGCGACAGGTCGAAATCTTCATCCTGAAGCTGCGCCTGCTGCAGATGCCATTGCAGATGCTTCGCGACCGCGGTCGGGTCGTCGTTCTTCAGATACTGCTGGTTGAGCCAGCCGAGCTTGGCCATGTCCAGCCGCGAAGCGCTGGGATTCACGTCGTGCAGTTCGAATAGCGCGATCATCTCGTCGATCGAGAAGATTTCCTGATCGCCGTGCGACCAGCCCAGGCGCACCAGGTAATTCAGCAGCGCATGCGGCAGATAGCCGCCGTCGCGATACTGCATCACGTCGGCGGCGCCGGTGCGCTTGGACAGCTTCGCGCCGGTCTCGTCGAGGATCATCGGCAGGTGCGCGAAATTCGGCACCGCCGTGCCCATGCCCATGCCGATGAGCGCGCGATAGATGTTGATCTGCCGCGGCGTGTTGTTGACGTGATCGTCGCCGCGCACCACGTCGGTGATGCCCATGTCGATGTCGTCCACCACCACCGCGAAGTTGTAGGTGGGATAGCCGTCAGGGCGGAAGATCACCAGATCGTCGAGTTCGGTATTCGCGAATTCGATGGTGCCCTTCACTTTGTCGTCCCACGACACCGTGCCGTCGAGCGGGTTCTTGAAACGGATCACGCGATCGGGCGCGTCGCGGTAACCCGCGTTCTGTTCGCGATAAGCGCCGTTATAGCGCGGCTTCTCTTTCGCGGCGAGCGCGGCCTCGCGGACCGCATCGAGCTCCTCGCGAGTCTCGTAGGCGTAGTACGCGGTGCCGGCCGCGACCATCTGCTCGGCGACCTCGCGATAGCGGTCGAGGCGTTGGGTCTGGAAGATCGGACCCTCGTCGTAGCCCAGGCCCAGCCAGTCCATCGCCTCCAGGATCGCGTCGATCGCCGCCTGGGTGCTGCGCTCGCGGTCGGTGTCCTCGACCCGCAGCACGAACTGCCCGCCGGCATGGCGCGACGCCAGCCAGCAGTACAGCGCGGTGCGGGCGCCGCCGATGTGCAGATAGCCGGTGGGGCTGGGAGCGAAGCGGGTGCGGATGGTCATGCGAATGGGGCCGGGTGCGTAAAGACGGGCATTTTACCTCAGAGGATGTAATGGCTTGGCCGTGAATCATGCCTGCAGCAAGAAAGCACCGTCGTCCCGGCGAAGGCCGGAAGCGCTTCACAACAGCCGAAGGCTGGTCATCCAGCACTTGCCTTCGATCCGATATCGGTTCAACCACTGGATCCCGGCCTTCGCCGGGACGACGACCTTGAACATTGGCCGGGACAACGGCCTTGAACATTCGCCAGCCTGACAATTTTCGATGCTGTCTGCTCGCTTTCCACCACTACAATTCCCACATGGCCACCCTCTTCATCTCCGATCTCCACCTCGACCCCGAACGCCCGGAGATCACCCGGCTGTTCGGCGAATTCATCGACGGCGAAGCCCGCGACGCCGACGCGCTGTACATCCTCGGCGACCTCTTCGAGGCCTGGGTCGGCGACGACGATCTGTCCGAAACCGGCGCTTTCGTCGCCGCGAAACTCCGGGCGCTCAGCGACAGCGGCGTGCCGGTGTATTTCCAGCACGGCAATCGCGATTTCCTGATCGGACAGATGTTCGCCCAGCGCGCCGGCGCACGGCTGCTGCCCGAAAACGCCGTGGTCATGCTCCATGGCGAACCGGTGCTGTTGATGCATGGCGACACGCTCTGCACCGGCGATCTCGCGTACCAGGCGTTCCGCGCGCAGACCCGCAATCCGGCCTGGCGCGCGCAGTTCCTCGCGCAGCCGCTGGCCGCGCGCCTCGCCTTCGCCGCGCAGGCGCGCGCCGCGAGCCTGCAGC
>JAYUUH010000221.1:0-4773 GCA_043754745.1 Lysobacter sp. | reverse complement strand
AAGAAGACAAAGAGGAACTGGGCATTGGTTGCGGGTACACTGGTGGGCGACACAGGAATGTTATAATGTTCCAAAATAAATCCAACCCCCCAAAAGTCATGCATAGCCCCAGCCTCGCTCTGCGCAAGGCCGACCGCGTCGGTTTCGCCGCTTCATTCTTATGCGCGATCCACTGCGCGCTGTGGCCGTGGCTGCTCGCCCTGGCGCCGGCGTTCGGCCTGGAAGTGGGCGGCTGGATCGATCTGGACCAGGCATTTGTGGTGTTCGCGACCCTGCTGGGCGTGTCCACGCTGGCCTTGGGCTGGCGCCGCCATCGCGGTTTCCATGCCTGGATGCTGCTGGTTCCGGGCCTGGTCCTGGTCTGGGCGGGCGCGTTCTCGCCCTTGCACAATCACTCGATCACCCATGCGGTGGTGATGACCGTAGGCGGATTGCTGCTTGCAGCGGCGCATATGGTCAATCTGCGCCTCACCCATGCCGCGAGTGCGGTCGGATCTCCCTGAACTTCCCGCCCTGAACTTCCTGCGTCCGGTTGGGGCCCTGCCCTGGACTGGCCCGCGGCTGCGGACTTGCGCGAAACCGCCGGCCCGGCGTGGTAGCATGCGCGCCTCGCGATAACACCGCGATCCGATACTGAGGCGGCTTGCCCGACCCTGGTTTCCACTGATCCGGCTTCCACGAAGCCACGTCAACACACTGAATTCGAAAGAGGATTTGCACATGGGCAAGGGCGACCGCAGAACAGCCAAAGGCAAGCGTTACAACTCCAGCTACGGCAATGCCCGTCTGCAGGCCACGAAGAAAGCCACTGGCGCGCCCGCCGCGTCGGCCGTGAAGAAGGCCGCTGCGAAGCCGGCCGTCAAGGCGCCCGCGAAGAAGGCCGTGGCCAAGAAGGTCGCCGCCAAGGAGTGATCGGGTCCAGATCAGAGTCTTGATCAGTTCCGAACGCTTCACGCTGAAACCCCGCTCCGGCGGGGTTTTCGCTTTCAGGACTCAGCGCGCCTGCGCGGTTGCGGCGGATTCCACGCGCCGCCACATCCGCAGCAGATTGCCGCCGAGGATCTTGCGGATATCTGTATGGCTGTAGCGCCGGGCTTGCAGGCCCGCGATGAGGTTCGGGAAGTCGGCGACCGTTTTCAGCCCTTCGGGCAGCGCGCCGCCGACACCGTCGAAGTCCGAGCCGATGCCGATGTGGTCGATGCCCACCAGCTTTACGCCGTAATCGATCTGATCCAGTACCGCCTCCATCTTCACCTGCAGCGGCGGATGGGCCTTGTCCCACGCCGCATCGAATTCGGCCACGGTCTGCACGGTTTTGCCGGCCGTGTGCTGGCGCAGGTAGTCGTTGTAGGCGACGAAATACGACTGGGTCTGCGCCGCCGACGCGGTATCGACGAAGGCATTGCCGAACGGGATCTGGATCACGCCGCCTTTCGCGGCGATGGCCTTCGCCAGCTCGTCGCTGAGATTGCGCTCGAAGCCCGGGGTGAAATGACGCAGCGCCGAATGGGTGGCGACCACCGGCGTGCGGCTGAGTTCGACCGCCTGCGCGACTGCGGCATCGGACAGATGCGAGACATCGATCATCATGCCGAGGCGATTCATTTCCGCGACCACTTCGCGTCCGAACGGACTCAGCCCGTTCCACTGCTTCTCCTGCGCGTACGACGAGTCGGCGATGCGGTTGTTCGCGCTGTGGGCGAGGGTGATATAGCGCACGCCGCGGTCGAAGAAAACTTCAGCTTGCCCAGATCGTCGCCGATCGGCGCGCCGTTTTCCATGCCTAATGGCAGCATCACCAGACCGCGCCGGCGGTGCGCTTCGACATCGCGCGGCGAGCGCAGCAGCGCGAATTTGTCGGGGTTGTCGCGGGCGGTTTTCTCGACCGCGTCGATCATCCTGTTGGCGACGGACTCGGCGGTACCGTCGTCGTCCTGCCCGGGCGAGGTATAGATCGACATGAACGCCACGTCGAGTCCGCCGGTCCGCGCTTTCGGGAAGTCGAACTCCCGGGCCTGCGCTTCGCCCAGATCCAGCCACGCCTTCATCAATTCGGTAAGCGAGTCGATGTGGGTGTCGACGATGACGGCATCCTGCGCGAGTTTGCGTGCGGCCGGCGTGGCCTCCGCGGCGGATGCGGAATGCACGGGCTGCATCATGCCTAGCGCAAGCAGTAAGTACAGTTCGATTCGCATGAAAATCTCCTGGGCGATGCCGGCTACTCGGCGATGCCGCCTCGCGGTGTTCAACGCGAGTGGGCCGCGGGTCGGCCCGCGATGAACACCGTACCCGCAAGCTCGCCGCCGAGCCAGTAGCACAGCTCCGCAGGCCGACGGATGCGCCAATGCACGAGATCCGCGCGCAGGCCCGGGCGCAACGCGCCGCGATCATGCAGCCCCAGCGCGCGCGCCGCATGCACGGTCGCGCCGCGCAGGGCTTCCTCGGGCGTCAGCCGGAAGTGAGTGCAGGCCAGCGACATCGCCTGGCGCAGCGAGAGCAGAGGCGCGGTGCCGGGGTTGCAGTCGGTGGCGACAGCCATCGCCACGCCGTGCGTGCGGAACGCATCGATCGGTGGCAGTTTCGTCTCGCGCAGACAGTGGAACGCGCCCGGCAGCAGCACCGCCACGGTGCCCGTGCCGCCGGGCCCGCCAGCGGCCATCGCGCGCACGCCTGCGTCGCTGGTGTATTCGACGTGATCGGCCGACAGTCCGCCGAATTCGGCGACCAGCGCGGCACCGCCGAGATCGCTCAGCTGGTCGGCGTGCAGCTTCACCGGAATGTCGAGCGCGCGCGCGGCTTCGAACACGCGCCGCGTCTGCGCGGGCGTGAAGCCGATGCCTTCGCAGAACGCATCGACCGCATCGACCAGACCCTCGGCATGCAGCGTCGGCAACCAATCGAGTACCGCATCGATGTAGCCGTCCGGATTACCGGCGAACGCCGGCGGCAGCGCATGCGCGCCGAGGAACGTCGTGCGCACGCCGATGCCCAACGTATCGCCGAGCCGTCGCGCGACCCGCAGCATCTTGCGTTCGTTGTCGAGATCCAGGCCGTAGCCGGATTTGATTTCCAGTGTGGTCGCGCCGTCGCGCAGCAGCGCCTGCGCGCGCGACAGCGACTGCGCGAACAACGCGTCTTCGCTGGCGTCGCGCACCGCGCGCACCGTCGACAGAATGCCGCCGCCGGCGCGGGCGATGTCTTCGTAGCTCGCGCCCTGCAGCCGCAGTTCGAATTCGTGCGCGCGGTCGCCGGCGAACACGACATGGGTATGGCAGTCGACCAGGCCGGGCGTGATCCAGCCGCCATCGAGCCGGATGACTTCGTTCGCGAGCGCCTCGGGCGCGTCCGGCAGCGCGCTGCGCGGGCCGACGAACGTCAGCACACCGCCTTTCCAGCCGAGCGCGCCGTCGTCGATCTCGCCATAGCCGCGGTCGCCGTCGAGCGTCGCTAGCGAGGCGCCGAGCAGCAGGCCATCCCAGCGTGTCGACGCGTTCATCGGATGGCGCCGGTTCCGCGCAACCGCGCGGCATCGATGCCGTGCGCGGCGCAGATCGCATCCGCGTGCTCGCTCAATCGCGGCGGACGCTGCGGTGCGCTCATCGGCGACGCCGACATCCGCAGCGGGCTGGCGATCATCGGGATGCCGTCGGCATCGATGCGCAGGCCGCGCGCGGTCGCCAGCGGCCCCATCACCGCGTCGCGCACGCTGTTGACCGGCGCGGCGGGAATGCCGGCGGCTTCGAAGCGCGCCAGCCATGCGGCGACGGTATCGCCGGCGAAGCACTCCGCCAATGCCGGGATCAGCCAGTCGCGATGGCGCACGCGGTCGGCGTTGCCGGCGCAGCGCGGATCGTCGATCCACTGCGGACGGCCGATCAAGGCGCACAGCCGCTCCCACAGCCGGTCGCTGGCGCAGGCCAGCGCGAACGTGCCGTCGGCGGCGTTGAAGCTCTGGTAGGGCACGATGGTGGGGTGGGAATTGCCGCAGCGACGCGCCTCGGTATCGGTGAACAACACGCTGCTGGCGATATTCGCCAAGCCCTGCAACTGCACGTCGAACAGACTGAGTTCGATGTACTGGCCCTCGCCGGTGCGCGCGCGCTGGTGCAGCGCGGCGAGGATGGCGATGGTCGCGTTCAGCCCGGTCGCGAGATCGACGGTGGCCACGCCGACTTTGCTCGCGGCGCCGTCGGCGGGCCCCGTGATCGACATCAGACCGGACTCGGCTTGGACCACGAAATCGTAGCCCGGCCGCTGCGCCGCGGGCCCGCTGCGGCCGTAGCCGGAGATCGCGCAATAGATCAGCCGGGGATTGAGCGCGTGGGCGTGCGCGTAATCGATGCCCAGCGACTCAGCGGCGCCGGTGCGGAAGTTTTCGATCATCACATCGCTGTCGCGGATCAACGCTTCGAGCAGCGGGCGTGCGTCCGGATGGCGCAGATCGACGGCGATCGAACGTTTTCCGCGATTGCAGCTGGCGAAATACGCAGAGACATCGTCGAGGAACGGCGGACCGTAGCCGCGGGTGTCGTCGCCTTCCAACGGCTCCAGCTTGACGACGTCGGCGCCGAGGTCGGCGAGGGTCATCCCGCACCACGGGCCAGCCAATACCCGCGACAACTCCAGCACCTTGATTCCTGCCAACGCCGACATCGGCCCGCCCGTGGTTTGAATTCAGTCTCCAGTGTAGCCGGTGTTTCCGAACGCCCTGCACGGATTCACACGAACCCTGTGGGAGCGACGCAAGTCGCGACAACCTGCGGAAACACTTTC
>JAYUUH010000220.1:0-4779 GCA_043754745.1 Lysobacter sp. | reverse complement strand
AGTTCGGACACTGGGCCGGGCAGCTCGGCGACGGCCGCGCGATCAGCCTGGGCGAAACCGTGAACGCGGCCGGCGAGCGCTGGGAATTGCAGCTCAAGGGCGCCGGGCCGACGCCGTATTCCCGCACCGCCGATGGCCGCGCAGTGCTGCGTTCGTCGATCCGCGAATTCCTTTGCAGCGAGGCCATGCACCACCTCGGCGTGCCGACTACGCGCGCGCTGTCGCTGGTCGCGACCGGCGAGGACGTCGTGCGCGACATGTTCTACGACGGCCACCCGAAGCCCGAACCCGGCGCGGTGGTATGCCGGATCGCACCGTCGTTCCTGCGTTTCGGCCATTTCGAGCTGCCGTCCTCGCGCGGGGACACCGACCTGCTGCGGCAACTGGCGGACTTCGCGATCCGCCGCGATTTCCCGCATCTCGCCGGCAGCGGTGAGGCGCTGTACGCGGCCTGGTTCGCCGAAATCTGCACGCGCACCGCGCGGCTGATGGCGGAGTGGATGCGGGTCGGCTTCGTCCACGGGGTGATGAATACCGACAACCTGTCGATCCTCGGGCTGACCATCGACTACGGCCCCTACGGCTGGATCGACGCCTACGACCCCGACTGGACGCCGAACACCACCGATGCCGGCGGGCGTCGCTACCGCTTCGGCTGGCAGCCGGCGGTCGCGCGCTGGAATCTGCTGCGCCTGGCGCAGGCGATCTCGCCGCTGTTCGCCGACGGCGAGGCACTGCAGGCCGGCATCGACGCCTTCGGCAACGCATACACCATCGCCGATCGCGACAACACCGCGCGCAAGCTCGGCCTGACGGAATGCCGCGACGACGATATCGCGCTGATCCGCGACCTGCATGCGCTGATGCAGGAGGCCGAGGTCGATATGACCCTATGGTTCCGCGCGCTGATGGACGTGGATGCCGCTGCGCCGACCATGCAGCCGCTGGAAGCGGCTTTTTACGATCCGACCAAGCGCGAGGCGCACGGGGCGCGGTTCGAAGATTGGCTGCGGCGTTACGCGGCGCGCCTGCGCGACGACGCCTTGCCGGCGGCGGACCGCCGCGAGCGCATGCGGCTGGCGAACCCGAAATACGTGCTGCGCAACTATCTGGCGCAGGAGGTCATCGATCGCGCCGAGGCCGGGGATACCGCCGGCATCGCCGAGTTGCTGGGCGTGATGCGGCGACCGTACGCCGAGCAACCAGGCCATGACCGTTTCGCCGCCAAACGCCCCGACTGGGCGCGCGACCGCGCCGGTTGTTCGATGCTGTCCTGCAGCTCGTAAGCCGCGAAACCCGGGCTCGAATCATGATCCCCGCCTTGGCGGGGATCATGGTCGGGAAGCGGAGACCCTGCAGGTCGGCGCTTACTTGCCCTTCTTTTCCTTCTTCTCCGCGCGCTTCTCTTTCAGCGTCTTCTCGGGTTTCTTCTTGTCCTGCTTCTTCTGATCCAGGCCTTTGGACATGCTGCGCTCCGCGGTTTCGAGTAATCGGGCGCCAAGCGTACTGCGGGCGGGTGCGGCCGGTAAACCGGGTCGGCCGCCCGATCCCGCTCGGGCCCGGCTCGACGCGATCCGGACCACGGCGACAGGCGCTTCGCAGCCACGGCGGCGGTCACGGCCCGGCGCGAAGGCCCTGCACTGCGCAGCCTCGGCGCAGGCCGTGGACCTTTCCCGACGCTGAATAGGGGGGCGCATGCACGACGCCTATCCCACTTTCGGCGCTGGCAAGCGCTTGCGCGCTGTCCTTGCCGGGGGGGATCGCCGAGAATAGCCTGTCGGCTAATCTGCATTTTCCGTCATCCCGGCGCCCGTGCGGACCTGGCCCGCAGCCGCGCCCTTTTCAAAGGCTTTCCCCCTGATGGCTCGTATTCTCGTAACCGGCGGCGCTGGTTTCCTGGGATCGCACCTGTGCGACCGCCTGCTCGACGACGGGCACGACCTGCTGTGCGTGGACAACTATTTCACCGGCAGCAAGCGCAACATCGCCCACCGCCTAGATCATCCGTATTTCGAGCTGATGCGCCACGACGTGACGTTCCCGCTGTACGTCGAGGTCGACCAGATCTACAACCTCGCCTGTCCCGCCTCGCCGGTGCATTACCAGCACGACCCGGTGCAGACCACCAAGACCAGCGTGCACGGCGCCATCAACATGCTCGGCTTGGCCAAGCGGCTCAAGGCCCGCATCCTGCAGGCCTCCACCAGCGAGGTCTACGGCGACCCGGAAGTGCATCCGCAGCCGGAGGGCTACTGGGGCCGGGTCAATCCGATCGGCATCCGCAGCTGCTACGACGAGGGCAAGCGCTGCGCCGAAACCCTGTTCTTCGACTATCACCGCCAGCACGATCTCGACATCAAGGTCGTGCGCATCTTCAACACCTACGGCCCGCGCATGCATCCCAACGACGGCCGGGTCGTCAGCAACTTCATCGTCCAGGCGCTGCGCGGCGAGGACATCACCATCTACGGCGACGGCAGCCAGACCCGCAGTTTCTGCTACGTCGACGACCTGATCGAAGGCTTCGTGCGGATGATGGCCACCCCGCCCGGCTTCACCGGGCCTATCAACATCGGCAATCCCGGCGAATTCAGCATGCTCGAACTGGCCGAAAAAATCCTGGCCCTGGTCGGCGGCCGCTCGAAGCTGGTGTTCCGGCCGCTGCCCTCCGACGATCCGCGCCAGCGCCAGCCCGACATCGCGCTGGCCAGGTCCGCACTGGGTTGGGAGCCGAAAGTCGCGCTGGAGGACGGCCTGAAGGAAACCATCGCCTACTTCCGCCGTACGCTGGACGAGGCCGCGGCATGACCGGCACGACGTTCGCGGTCATCGTCACCAACTACAACTACCGCAGCTTCGTCGCCGAAGCGGTGGACAGCGCGCTGGCACAGACCCGCGCGCCGAAGCAGATCGTCATCGTCGACGACGGCTCCACCGACGGTTCTCCCGAATTCCTGCGCGAACGCTACGGTGCCGACCCGCGGGTGTCTCTGCTGTGCGGCGAGAACGGAGGCCAGCTGGTGGCGTTCCAGCGCGGCGTCGCGGCGGCCGACGCCGATGTGCTGTGCTTCCTCGATGCCGACGACCGCTGGGAACCGGATTACCTCGCGAAGATCGGCGAGGTCTACGACAGCCGCAAGGATGTCGGTTTCGTGTTTTCCGACATCGTGCTGTTCGGCGACGAACAGCGCCGGATCGGCTATGCCGACAAAGCGCAGGACCTGGGCTACACCGCGATCAGCACCTGGGCGCTCGCGCATTGGTACGGCGCGCCGACCTCGGCGCTGTCGATGCGGAAAACCTATGCGCAGCGCGCGCTCGACCTGCCCGCACAAGTCTCCCTCACATGGAAGCTCTGCGCCGACAACTGCCTGGTCTACGGCGCCAGCATCTTCGGCGCACGGAAGTATTTCCTGCCCACCGCCAGCGTCGGTTACCGCATCCACGGCAACAACGGCTGGTGGTCGAACCGCGGCCCGACTTCGAATTTCCTCAACCGCCTGCATTCGCGCGGGCTGATCGGACACTATGCGCGGGTCGCCGGCATCGACGATTCCTGCCTCGAACTGGCCAAACTCGAATACAAGACCAAACCGAACCCCGACTGGGCCGAGACCAAGCGCTACATGCGGTTGTGCATGCGCGGACCGTCGCCATCGTGGAAAAAACTCGAACGGGCGCTGAGCATTCTCGGTGGCCGCAAGCGCGCCCGCTGACGCAACGAAGGATGGGAATGCGCGCATGAAAATCCTGCTCACCAATTTCCACGAAGGCGACGGCGGCGGCCACACCACCTATCTGCTGGCGCTGGCCCGCGGGCTTGCGGTCGCGCACGAGGTGCATCTGGCCGTGCCGGCCAGCAGCCGTCTGTATCGGGAAGCCGCGGCGCTGGACGGCGTGCGTACCGTGGCGCAGCCGTTTCCGAACGGGATCGCCCAGCTCGCGGCGGCGGCGCGCGCGCGCCGGCAACTGCGCGACTACCTGCGCACGCATGCGTTCGACATCGTCCACGTCAACGGCTCCACCGACCACCGCATGGCGTTGTCCGCATGCGCCGGTCTGGCGCGCAAGCCGAAGATCGTGTTGACCAAGCACAACTCGAAACCGGCGCAGGGCGTGACCCATCGCTGGCGCGCGCGGCGCACCGATCTGGTGATCGCGGTCTGCGAGGCCACCCGGCGCATGCTCGAAGCCGGGCCGTACGCGCGCTGCCAGCTGCGGACCGTGCGCAACGGCATCGACGTCCGCCATTATCTGCCCTGGTCCGACGAGGCCGCGCGCGCCGAGCGCGAACGCTGGAGCGGCGACGGTCGGCTGCTGCTGGGCAGCAATGCCGGCACGGCCGAGCACAAGGGCTGGATGGATCTGGTCGAGGCGGTGGCGACGCTGCCCGCGGCGCAGCGCATGCGCGTGGACGTGCTGCTGTGCGGCCGACCGCCGTCGCCGGAACAGACGCGGCGCATCGAAGCGCTCGGACTCGCGGCGCAGGTGCATTTCGCCGGCCTGCTGTCGGACGTGCGCCCGGTGGTCGCCGCGATCGACGTCGGCTTCGTGCTGTCGTACGCGGTGGAAACCATTTCTTTCGCCTGCCGCGAGACGATGGCGATGGGCAAGCCGGTACTGGTCAGCGACTACGCGGGCCTGCCCGAGAACATCGACGACGGCATTGACGGCTGGCGGGTGCCGGTGCGCGACCGCGCGGCGATCGCGGCCGCGGTGGCCGGGATGCTCGAGCACCCGGACCGCCTGCGGACGATGGGCGACGCCGCGCGGCGCAAG
>JAYUUH010000219.1:0-4781 GCA_043754745.1 Lysobacter sp. | reverse complement strand
ATAGCGGCCCGGGCCGGGCAGTCGCCAGTGCAGCGGCTGTGCGGACGTGCCGCGCCAGCGCAGCACAGGTGCCGCGCGCGCGTCCAGGGTCAGGCTTTGCCGGCCGGCGGTGGCGTGTGGCGTCAACGCGAAGCCCTGGTCATCGGCGACGCGCGCGGCCGGCGCATCAGCGGTTTCGCCCGCAAGCGCGGCCGGCGTATCGGCGGTTTCGCCCGCAAGCGCGGCCACGCGGACGATCCACTGCGCCGCCTGGGGCTCGCCTTCCTGGGCCAGCGCATCGGCCAGCGCGCGCCAGTCTTCAGGCCGGTCGCGGCGGACGGCATGTGCAGCCCGCAACCCGGTGACGAGATCCGGGCGCTGCTGGCTGCTGGCCCAGTCGACAAAGGCGGCCTCTGCCTCGGGCGTGGCGTCGCCGTCGGCGGCCACGGCCTGGGTCAGTGCGCAGCGGGTCAATACCGGATCGTCGTTGCCCAGCCTGCGCGCCAGGGCGAGGGCCGCCGCAGCCTGGGCGGACGTCGGCGGGCGATCCGGGGTTGCGCAGCGATGCGCCTCGAATGCGGAACGTCGGGCCTGGATCAGGACTGCGGCGAACTGCAGATCGCGGTCTTCTCCCAGCGCCGCAGGCTCGCCGGGCTGCTCGCCGCGCAGCCCGGCGCGCAACTCGGCGCGCAGCATCGCGGCCAGACGCTGCAATCCGGGCGTGCCGTCCACCTGCGCCAGTGGGGCGGCAGCCGCGCCATGCCGTTCGATCCGCACCCAGACGCCGCGCAGCGCGTCGCGATTCTCGAGCGCGCGCGGCCGTCGGCCGTCGGTATAGACCAGCCGGGTCCGCGCCACATCGACCACGGGCAGCGAGGGAGCCCGCTGTTGGGCGTATGCAAGCTGCCCGTCATTGGCGGTGGCGCGGCGCGTGAGCCGGGCGGCGAGGATCGGATCGAAGAGCAGAGACATGCTGCCGCCGGCGTCGTCGCGCAGCGCCAGTGGGATGCGCCGCGACGCGGCGGTATCCGCCGACGCGCGTGCGGGCAGCGGCCCGGCGGAAGCCACCGCGATGCGATACAGCGCGGGGCCGTCGCGGCCGTCGGCTTCGCGCAGTTCAAGTTCGCGGAGTTCAAGCGCGGATCCGGGCGGCAGCCAGAACAAGGTGTCCGCATCCGATCGTCCCGCCTCGGTCAGGGTGTCGGCCGCCAGCCAGTCCGGCAGGGCGATGTCGGGGCCGGGCACGCGCAGCAGCGCAGGACGGGACTGCAGGCTGGCACCGTTGGCCGCCTGGAGGGGTGTTTCCCGGTAATAGCCGTTCCCGCTGAGGTGACGCATCGCGGCGATGGACGGCAGCGACGACAGCGCGCGCCGGTAGCGGGCGTCCGGGCTTTCGTGCAGAGCCTGGTACGGGGCCAGCGGGACACCATCGTCGTGCAGCATCCGTGCGCGCGCTGCGGGCGGACTGCCGCGCAGCGGCGCCAGCACCCGCACGAAGCTGCCCGGTTCGCCGGTCAGCATCAACGCACGCGCGCCCTCGGGAAGAACGACGCGCTGTTCGGCGACCGTTTCCAGAAGCCGCTGCGTTGCCCCGATCATGAACACCCTGCGGATGGCGGGGAGCAGTGGGAGCGCCCCCTCGAAAACAGGCTGCCCCCCGACCTGTACCTGCAGTGCGGTGCGGCTGCGGGCGTCGCGGGTGCGGGTGGAGACATCGCGCAGCACTTCGATCAGGACTTCGCCCTCGGTGCCGTCCAGCGCGAACCGGGCGGGGCGGCCCGGCTCGAGTCGCTGCGGATGGTCGATCCGTCCGTGGGCAGCGCGGCGCAGCCCCTGGTCCGGGCGTCGCGGCGCCAGCCACGGGTTTGCCCGGGGACGTCGTGGAATCGTTGGAATGTGGAAGGGCCGCGGCGATACGTCGTTGTCGATCAGCATCCACCAGACCGGTGCGGCGGCGGCCCGGACGGCAGCGGCATCAGCGCCGGCGGGGGCGTTCGCGGACACGAACAGGCCCCCGCCCTCACTGACATACAGGCGGCTGCCGGCCGGCGGATCCGGATGCGGTGCCTCCGGATCGCCGGCCGCGAAAATGCGGTGGTCGGCGGGCCTTGCGGGGGCGCTGACGCCCAGCCCCAGCATCAAGGCAATGGTGAGGGGGCGCTTCAGAGGCATTGCGTCAACGCATCCCGCGCCCGGGCGTCGGCGAGCAGACGCTCGCGCACCGCCGGTCCGAGTTCCAAGTGCACGAACCGCGCCGGGGGCCCGCGCCGCAGTGCCCGCCCGACCGGGTTGCCGCGACCGGCGAGACTGCGGGTCCGCTCGTCCGCGCCCTGGGCTGCGAAGCCGGCTTCGCGCAGGCAGCGCGCCACCGCGGCAAGGCCGGGATCTCCCGCTGCCGCGCCACCCACCACGATCGCGTCATCGGGCAGCGACAGCTGGCGGGCGGTATTCGCCGAAAACCCGTGCAGTTGCACCGTGCGCACATCGCGCCGACGTTCCGCCAGCACCTGTGCGATGCGCACGAAACTGTTGTCCTCGCCGCGTGCGAGGTCGGCCTCCGGAGCGGTGTCCCGGCGCGCGCTGTTGAGCGACAGGCCCAGCAGCCGCTGTTCTTCGAACATCAGCAGGGCGAGCTGGCGGGTGCCGCGGTCGGTATCGCCGTGCGGGGCCTGTACGAGGATCCGCCGGGCCGAATCATGCTGGACCGGGTCGTGTTGGATCGAATCATGCTGGACCAGGTCGTGCTGGACCGGGTCATGGCGCAAGGCGAACGCGCCGCGGCCGCTGGCGGGCGCCGCTTCCCGAAGCCATAGCACCCCGTCGCGTCTTCGCACTTCAAAACCAAGTGCAGTCCAGGCGTCGTGGTCGCCCACGGGCTCGCGACGCAGCGCGGCGGAGAACGCCTCCAGCCAGTCGGCATCGGCGGCCCGGAAGCGCTCGACACGCGGCCGGCGCAGCCAGCGCGCATCAGCGGACAGCGATGCGGCAACCGGGGCTTCACCGGCGGGCGGCTGGCCGTTGCCGACTCCATTGCAGGCGATCAGCAGCGTCAGCGGCAGGGCCACGGCGGAAGAACGCAGCGGTTTGGCGGGTTTTTTGACGGGCATTTTCACAGGCGGTTCTTTCATGGCCATCGGCATGCGCGACCTGGCCCCTCGGCAGGCGCGCACCAACATCCCGACACAAAGCGCCGCCCAGGCAACAGGCCGGGAGCGATGCAGCGAACGCGTGAGTTGATGAGAGGCGTTAGTGGACATCCCGGACTTCCGACTCTATGGCGCCGTCGTCGTCCGCGAAGACCGACCGATGCGAAGCGATGTTGGCCCGGATCGTACGCATTTCCGGGGCCGGACTCATCCGGAAGACGAGCACGTTCACGTCCCGGCAGTTTCCGCAGTGCAGGGCGAAACGAAGCGATCCGCCCTGCGGGGCGGCATCGGGAACGTCGATGCTCCAACGCTGCGGACCAAGCCAAGGGCCAGCCGTAGACCACAGCGGCCAGGCCTCCTGCGGCGCGTGCGCGGCATCGCGTCGACGGGCGACCACGCGCTGCGCTCCCGAAGCCGTGTCGAACACGGCCGACAGCGCCGGTGCCGGATGCCCGGCCGGCGCGAACGCCAGCACATTGACGATCTCGCGCGCACGCTCTCGCGGCAGGGCGAAGCGCAGCGGGGCGTTCGGCGCCAGGGTCCACAGCCGGCGCAGGCGCCAGTCGCTGTTTCCGGCGCGACTGATCATCCAGCGCGCACCCTTGCCGTCGAGCAACTGCAGACGATGCCGGCCCGGCGGAAGCGGCGGCAGATCGGTCAAGCCGGTGCGGCCGACGATGGCGACGTCGATCGCGGTGCCGTCGACCTGCAGACGCGCGGTGGCGGGCGCCTCGTCCCGACGCAGCCACACCAGCACCGGCGGCCGGCCCTCGACGACCTGGAACTCGATGGCGCGCGTGGTCAGACTGCGCAGCCGGTCGGGCAGCCCCGGCGGCGGGGCCTCAGCCCCGGGGGCGAGGCGGTCCGGCATCAGCGCCAACTGTGAGCGCGCCAGTCCGGTCGGCTGAAGCGCGACGTACTTCAGATTCGGGCTTGGCGAATGTGGGCCCGGCAGATCGGCGTCTTCCGCTCCGGCGGACGGTGGCCGCGGCGGCCAGCGTGGCTGACGCAGGATGTCGTGGCTTGCATGGCGCTCGCGATTGGTCGGGTAAAAACTGAACCAGCGCGCGGCGCCCGCATCGCGGCGGTCGCCCTCGGCGTAGACCGTTGCCAGCACCGGAGCGTCGCTGTCGATGCGCAGGCGCCGAGTCGTTCCCGGCACGCTCAGGACCCGGCGCGTGGCGAGCGTCGCGACAGTGTCCGGCGCCCGGGCCGGACGTTCGTACTGCGCCCGCTGCAGTGTCAGGGTGAGCGTTTGCTCCAGCAGGCTCCCGCCCTCGCCGTCCAGCGCGCGCAGCCTTACGCTGGCAGGTGCGCCCAGTGGGCGGACGTTCAATGGGCGGACGTTCAGTGGACGCACATCCACGCGTAGACGCACCGGGCGGCCGTCGATCGGATGGATGCGGTATTCCAGCGGCTGTTGCGGCGAAATCGCGAACGTGGCGATACGCAGCACATCGGGCAGCAGCGGCCGGCCGTCGGCCGTGGCCCGCAGCCGCAGCAGGCCGGCGCGTGCGCTGTCGAAGGCATACACGCCAACGGGCAGACTGGTGCGCCACGGCGTGGCCGGGTCGGCGACCGCTTTCCAGGTCGTCGTGCGCGCCTGCCCGTCTTCCCACCGATGCATCAGGACCGGCATCGGGCGGCCGTCGC
>JAYUUH010000218.1:0-4782 GCA_043754745.1 Lysobacter sp. | reverse complement strand
GACGATTCGCGCAGCGTGCAGCGCAGGCTGCGACGGGTGCGCAAGCTCAATCGATTGGAGTGATCGGGATCGAAATCGAAATGGCGCTCAAACGCCTGCAATCACCCGCGCCAACCAATCCGGCTCCGGCTGCTCCGGATCGAAATACTCGAAGATCAGATGGATGCGGTCGCCGTCGCCGGCGTTCTTCACCGCGTGCACACCCATGTTATTGACCTCGGCGGCCTCACCTTCCGGCAAGTAGTAGCCGATGCCGTCGACGAAGAAGGTGACCTTCTCGTTCGTCAGCAGCGGCAGATGGATCTTGTGCGGCCACTTCGCGGCGGCGTTTGCATCGCGATGCGGCTTGATCTCGCCGCCTGGCGCCATCCGCGCCAGCATCACCCGCGGGAACCGCCCGCCGCCATAGCCGTACGGCCCGACGGCGGCCTGCATCACCGGCTCCAGCAGCGCCCGCCACTCGGCCCACGCTGGACGGTCGTGCGAACCGCGCCAGTCGCGCGTGCTGTCGACGAACCGGAACACGATGTGCCGGGTCTTGTCCAAGGCATCGAAGCGGTTCGGCTTGTCGGCGTTCTCGGCGTCCCACACCGCTTCCGGGATCGCCAGCACCGCGGCTTTCAGCGCGGCGATATCGACCGCGCCGAGACGGCGGATCGTGGTGGTCTTGCGCGGGTTCGCGTAGGGGTCGTGACTCATCGCAGGTCTCGCATGGGAAGCGTTGGTTTGGTGAAGCCGGACGCAAGCGGTCGATCAGAACCGGTAGTCGAACAGTTCCAGATCGCGACGGTACAGCTCGGTCACGCCGTCGATCAGCGCCTGATCGTAATACTGCCGGTAATCGCCGCGAATGGAGCTGTTGACCTTGTCCAGCGCGCGGCCGGGAATGCCGATTTTTGCGCAGACGGCGTCGTAGTCCTGCTGCATGCGCTCGACCCGGCCGATGACATCCATCTCCAGCGCGCCGGCGTCGTCGACCAACAGCGTGTACTGCGGCTGGAAGTGGACATGGTCCATCGGCCGCAGATCGAACAGGATCCTGCGCATGGTGCCCTGCGGATCGCGCTCGAACTCACCGTGCTGGCGGGTCATGAATGCGCAGTACGAGACGAAGCGGTCGAACGGGTTGCGCACGAAGGTGAATTTGAAATAGCCGTCGCAGACCGCGTCGCCGAGATAAGGCCGCATCTGGCGCACGCTCAGATGGCCGTGCCTGATGCGCGCGACTTCATCGAACGGAAAACGCTTGTTCACGAACAGACCGACCTGCTCGATGTCGTCCGGGCCGAGATGCTCGCGCAGCGCCTGGCGCACCGAATGGGTGCCGGTCTTGGGCATCGCAACGAACATGTAACGGTGCAGATGGGAAACGATCATGGGCAAACCGGGGGCCGATCCCTCATGATCTCACAGCCGGGCGAGTCCCCGCCGGCCTTTGCCCCACCGGCATTCGAAGTATTTGCAGGACCTGGACTGGAGATCGTCGACGCATGAGCGACCCGCACACCGAACACGCAAGCCCGAACTACGGCGCGCATCCGCTTGAAGCCCATCCGCATGAAGCGCGCATGCGTGAAGCCCATATGCGTGAAGAACTGGCCAGCGCCCTTACCCACGGCGTCGCCGCTGCCGCCGCGCTGGCCGGCGGCGCAGCGCTGGTCACTCTCGCTGCGCTCTACGGCGACGGTTGGCAGCTCAGCGCCGCCATCGTATTTGGCGTCACGCTGCTGCTGCTCTACGTGGCCTCGACCCTCTACCACGCGATCCAGCATCCGGTCGTGAAAGGCCGCCTCAAGGTCTTCGATCATTGCGCGATCTACCTGCTGATCGCCGGCACCTACACGCCGTTCACCCTGATCGGCCTGCGCGGCCCGCTGGGCTGGTGGCTGTTCGGCACCATCTGGGCGCTGGCAGTATTCGGGGTGATCTTCAAACTGTTCTACACCGGCCGCTTCAAACTGGTGTCCACCCTCGTCTACATCGCGATGGGTTGGCTGGTGATCCTCGCCGCGAAGCCGGTGATGCGCGCGCTGGATCCGTGGACCTTCGGCTGGCTGCTCGGCGGCGGTATCGCCTACACACTCGGCACGTTCTTCTACCACCGGCCGAAGCTCGCGTATTCGCACGCGATCTGGCACCTGTTCGTGATCGCCGGCAGCGCCTGCCATTACATCGCGGTCATGGCGCAGGTGGTGTCGGAGCGTTGATGCGCATCGCGCCCCGCGACGCGCCGGGTTCACTTCACCGGGCGATCCGCGATCCACCGGCTCCAGTACGACAGCACGATCGCCAGCGGTTCGGGGCGTTGCATCGTCGTGCGCGTCAACGGCATCGCACTGGCCCAGTCGTCGTTGGCGATCGCCTGGAACTCGTTCGCGGGCGGCTCGCAGAACCCCATGTGCCATCCCGCGAAATGCCGTTCCGACAGCGGCGAGTCCAGCAACAGCTGCAGCGAATGATGGCGCGGCGATGCGAGAATCCGCGCGTGCACCTCGCGGACGGCCTCCTCGCTACCTTCGAAATAGTGGAAGAAGCGGCCGGAATGATGGAACAGCACGCCGGTAACGCCGACCCGCGCACTGAAGCGCCGCGCGCCTTCCAGCAGCTCGGTCAGCTCCTCCGTGGTCATCGGATGGGCTTCGCTGATGTAGGCGATCCCATGCATCTTCATGCCCGCCACCGCATCGCGATGCCGGCGACAGCCGACGGTATTACGCCGATGGCAGCGAAGGGGACATGGGAGTGACGCATGGTGTCGTTGATGTCCAGGATGCCGGTGCGTGGGGTGGCACACGGTAAGCGCCGCCGTCCTCGAGCGCATTAATTCGGATTAACGACCGCGTCACGCTTCAGGCACCCTGCCCGGCCGGGCGACGGATGCGATCGCTTCAGGATTTCGGAAACCAGGTGGTGTCGATGCGGAAGTGCCGATCCTCGAAATCCACGCTCTGTTTCATGCGCGGCTCGTCGACCAGGTCGATCCCGTGGCCATCGCGGCGGATGAACCCCTCCGCCTGCATCTGCTTCAGCGCGCGACTGACGTAGACATTCGTGAGTCCGACCGCGTCACCGATCATGCTCTGGCTGAGCGGCAGATCGAACTGCGTCTTCAAGTCGCGACGGGTCACGCGCAGGCGCGATACGACCTCCAGCAGGAAATGCACCACGCGCTCTTTCGCGCCCAACCGGCTGATGATGCGGATGCGGTCGGCCAAGACCGCATGTTCGACCATGCCGATGCTGAAGAGCAGCGCCGACAGACGCGGCGAGCGCTCGAACACCTCGTACAACCCGGATTTCGGGAATGGACACAGCAGGCCATCGGTCGCTGCGGCCAGCGCGGACGCGGTTTTCGAGAACGCGATATCCGGGATGCCGACGATATCGCCCGGATAGTGGATATGGAGGATCTGCCGGCTGCCGTTGGGCAGGATCATATAGGTGTAAAACCAGCCGGACTTGACCACGTACATATGGTCGGCGGGGGCACCGACGTCGCGGACCATCGCCTTGGCGCGGACCGGCTCTTCGGTCTCCTCGAGCTTCGCCAGCAGCCCCGCGTCCTGCTGCCCGAGCGGGATGTGATAGCCGATCTTTTCGACGAGGCAGCTCTTGCTCATGGCGATAGCATAGCGCCTGCAGGTCCGCGTGCGAACGGTCCGGCCGCGCCTCCGGACTTCACGGCTCCGGGACCTGGAATGCCTCCCTCATGCGGCTTTCGACATGGCCCTGCGCCCCGCGGGGATGTTGGGCGCATCGAACAGGAACATGTGGGACCGCCCGTGCGACCGGGATCATGCCTGCGCTCACATGGCGCGGCCGTCGAACTCGTGCACCGGCACGGCGGGGAGATCGATTCCATCGATACAGCGCAGGTTGATCGCGGCCATGCGATTGCCCTTCGGGTCCGTGCCTTCGCCGTAGGGATGGATGCCGCAGGTGGGGCAGAAGCGATGCTGAATCGCGTGTTTGTTGAAGGTGTAGGTGCTGGCGGCGTCTTCTGGGGTGAGCAGGGTCAGCTTGTCGCGGGGGACGAACCAGAGCAGGGAGCCTTTGCGGGAGCAGATCGAGCAGTTGCAGGACAGGGCGCTGTCGATGTCGCCATCGACGTCGAAGGCAATGTTTCCGCAGTGGCAGCTTCCTTTGTGCTTCATGGGTTTGATTTTCTTGCTGGTGTTGTTTGGAATTTATCGAACGAGCGAAAAGCAACTGCAGAGCTTCCGCGCTTTGCGCGGGTCACTTTCTTTGTCGCAAAGAAAGTAACCAAAGAAAACTCTCAGTGCCGGGGCAAATCTGCCATCTGTGGCATGGCCGGGATTTTTCGATGCGGCATCCTGCCGCGTCGAAAAACGGTGCGCGTCCTGCGCACCGCCCTCCGGGTCTACTATCTAGAGTAGATACGGACTCACTGACGTGTCGATGGGACGAAGTAACTCGTAAAACGCTTTTTGTAGGGCGGGTCTTGGCCCGCCGTGAACAAAGCACTGAACTGAAAGTCGCTGCGGCGAATGAGCGCCGGAGCTTGCAAGCAAGGTGGCTGGAGCATGACGATGCAACTGGAAGCCAGTAGAGTTGACGGCAAAGCTTTCGCGCCTCACAACTCTGACACGCCAGAAGCAAGTTACGCGCCACGCTTTTGACAACCTCCACCGTCTCAACGACGTGTCAGTGCGCACGAACTCGCCTAACAGGCTGCTGAAATACCTACCGTTTCAAAGTGTTCCCCTTACACTTCGCGGCTTGAATTCATGCATTCCCAGCCGCGAGTGCGAAAGTGATCAC
>JAYUUH010000217.1:0-4786 GCA_043754745.1 Lysobacter sp. | reverse complement strand
GCGGCTGAGGCCGCCGCCTACCGTGTCATCCCATCATTTCGCAGGTTCGGCGGCCGCCGCTTCGGCTTCCGCGGCGGTGTTGTCGCTGCTGCCGCTGTGCATGTCGACGTCGGCATTGATCGCGCCGCCGGGAATGTCGACGTTGAAATTGCCGTCCTTGCCGCAGTCGTCCACATCGCTCTGGTCCATCGTCGCGTAAGGCTTGAACTCGGGCATCGCGGCGGCCAGTTTGTCCTGGGTGACTTTCATCGCCGGCAGCAGCTTGCACAGTTGCAGCGCAGCTTTCTCGATGCCTCCGGACTCGGCTTCGATCTTCTGTTCGACCTGGTCGGTGTTGCCGGTCAGCACGCCCTTCAGCGCCTCGCCGACGGCCTTGCCCGCGAGATCGGCGCCCTGCAGGCCGATGTCGATGGCGGCCCCGGCGACCCCGGCGATATGGCCGCGGTATTCCAGCAGCAACCTGCGCTGTTCGGCGCTGGGCGTGATCCGCTTGCCGTCAATCAGCAGATCGCCTTCCGGCGTGATCTCGGCCTTGGTCTGCTGGTCCTTCGAGATTTCGATGTTGCCGGTCGCAAGTTCCTTGCGGGCCTCGTCGGTGGCTCCCTTCACGGCCCTGCCGAGCATCGTGGCGGGTTCGCCGGGATCCGTGCCGGACGACGCCTTGTCGGAGCAGGCCGACAGCGTCGCCGCAGCGAGCAGGACAGTGAATAGCAGAGAACGGCGGAGCGCGGGGCGTGACATGTTCATGGCGACCTTCTTGGGTGTTGTGCGGGCTTCTGGGTTGCGTGGCGCGGAGCGCATTCGAATCAATCTTTGCTGGGCAGGTCGACGCTGCCGGCGACAGCGAGGTGGTTCACCGAACCGCTGCCGATCCTGCCGACCTTCAGGTGGCCGCGCGTGCGCTTCACGCCCAGATCGCCCGATCCGATCCTGTCGACGTCGATGTCGCCGCCGATGTCGCTGAGTTCGGCGTCGCCCGATCCGATTGATCCCAGTTGCACGGTGCCTTCGGTGCCGCTGATCCCGAGGTCGCCGGAACCCACGCTGCCGATCCGCGATGCACCGCGCACGTTGCGCGCGACGAGGTCGCCCGATCCGATCGAAATCACGGTCAGGCCGCCGATATCGTCGAGTTCGATATCGCCCGAGCCGACATCGGCATGGACCATGCCACGGATACCGCTGGCCTTGGCACCGCCGGAACCTACGTCCAGGCTCAACGATGCGACCCCGGACACGACCGCGTCGCCGGAACCGACCTTGACCTGGACCGGGAGGGTATCGGGCAGCGACGCCCGCACCTGCAGGTAGGCGTAACGCTTGTCGCTGTTCCAGCCCAGTCGGGTTTCGCGATGTGCGCGAACCACCAACTTGTCGCCGACGCGCGCCTGGGTGAGCGCGAGTTGCGGCATGAGGGCGGTGTTGGAGGCGCAGGCTTTGGCGGCGACGGAGACCGCGGCGCCTTTGTTCGCGATCAACACGAGTTCCTGGGCGCCGATGTCGAAGACCACGGTCCTGACGCCCGCCAGATCCAGTTTCAGATCGCGCGCCTCGGCGTGTTCGCAACGCGGGTTGGCGTTGGCGCCGAACGGCAGTGCGGCGAGCAGGAGGATGGCCGGGAGGATGGTCGGTCTGTTGCGCATGACGCTCTCCAGTGTTCGGTACGGATGGTGCGGCGTGGATGTGAAATGTCGGGGCGGGCGCGATGCCATCCATGGCCTGGTTTTCGGGCGAATCCGAACCGGCGATGAGCCGGTTCGCAGGGCTTTGCCCTCAGCCTTCGTCGCGCCAGCGGCGCAGGCGGATGGCCAGGAAGATCATCGCCACGCCGATGGCCACGCCCAGCCAGAGATCCAGGGTGCCGGCGGCCGACCAGCCGTGGATCAGGTCGAACTGCGTAGGCACGTCGTTCGGCTGCTGGATGGTGAGAATGCGTTCGGCATCGACCGCCTCGTTGGCGTACCAAGTACCGGGGATGACGCTGGCCAGGCCGCGCACCATAACCACATACCAGATCGCGCCATGCGGGAATTCCGCGCCGGAAATCGCCGAGAAGATCCCGCCGCTCATACTCACCATCGCGCAGCCCAGCAGCGGCACCAGCACGGCCCACAGGAACGGGAAGCGTCGTGCCCATGCCGAGCAGAGCATCAGCCAGCCGATCGAGGGCAAAGCCCACAGCATGTACAGCGGCAGCACCGAGACGACCTGGCCGATCACCCGCAGCGGATGCGAGTCGGTGAAGAACGCCGTGGCGCCGCCGATGCCGTTCACGGTCAGCGCCAGCGCCGACATCACCCAGATCACGATGCCGATGCCGATGCCGATCACCATCGCCAGCAGCGGTGCCAGGAACAGTGCCCAGGCAGCCTTGGACAGCACGACTTCAAGGTCCGAGACCGGCAGCGATTTCCAGAACAGCACGCTGCGGTCGCGGCGCTCGTCGTACAGCGAACCCAGGGCATAGAAGAACACCACGAATACCATCACCAGCAGCGCAAGACCGATGCCGCCCAGGAGCAGCGCATCGCCGGCGGCGCCGAACGGATGCGGGCCGGTGCCGTCCCACTGGATCGAGCCGGCGTGGAAGTCGCCTTCGGCGCGGGCGCGCTGCAGGACCAGCGACGCGCCGATCATGCCGATCAGGATGAAGACGAAGGCGATGATGCCGGTGATGATGGGCGCCCAGACGAAGCCGCCCTTGTTTTCCCAGTATTCACGCTTGAGCAGCAGTTTGAAGCGGCTCGCGGCGCCATATCCGCTGGCGGACACGGGTGCCGCAGCGGGGGATTGGAGTGCGGTGTTCATGCGTAGGTCCCCTTCATGGTGGCGACGAACAGGTCGGCGAGGCCCGGGATGCGGGTTTCCCCCAGCCCGGACAGTTGATGGTGCGGCACGCTGTCGAACAGCATCACCGTCTTGCCGAACGGCAGTGCGCGTTCATCGATGGGCTTGAGCGCGCGCCCGTCCTCGATGCGGTCGGCGCTGAGCAGCACTTCCACAAAGCGCTCGCCCAGGTTCTCCATCGTCGCGTCGAGCACGATCTTGCCGGCCTGGATGAACATCACGTCGGTAAGGATGTGTTCGATCTCCTCGACCTGATGGGTGGTGATGATGATGGTCTTCTGTTCGTCGAAATAATCCTCGAGCAGGCGCTGGTAAAACTGCTTGCGGTACAGGATGTCCAGGCCCAGCGTGGGTTCGTCCAGCACCAGCAGCTTGGCGTCGATCGCCATGACCAGCGCCAGGTGCAACTGCACGATCATGCCCTTGGACATCTCGCGGACACGCATGCCCGGCTTGAGCTGGGTGTTGGCGAGGAAACGCTCGCATTTGGCGCGGTCGAAACGCGGATGCACGCCGGCGACGAACTCGATCGCTTCGCGGACCCGGATCCAGCGCGGCAGCACCGCCACGTCGGCGATGAAGCAGACGTCGTTCATCAGATCATCGCGCTGGGTGCGCGGGTCGCGGCCCAGGACCTTCATGTCGCCCTCGAACGGGATCAGGCCGAGCACCGCTTTGAGCGCGGTGGTCTTGCCGGCGCCGTTGGGGCCGATGAGGCCGATGATCTTGCCGGCGCCGATCTCGAACTGGGTGTTGTCCAGCGCGAGCTTGTTCTTGTAGGCCTTGCGCAGGCCGCGGGCGGAGACGACCGCCTGGTCGGAAGCGACGGCGTTCATGCGGCACCTCCCGGAGCGGTCGGTTGCAGCAGTTCGTCCATCCGCAGGCCCAGGCGCTGGATGCGTTCGAGCACCAGCGGCCATTCCTCGCGCAGGAAGCGCTCGCGTTCGCTGGACAACAGTTTTTTTGCGGCTTCTTCGGTGACGTACATGCCCAGACCTCTGCGTTTCTCGACGAGCGCCTCGTCCGCCAGTTCCTGATAGGCGCGCGAGACGGTGATGGGGTTCAGTTGATATTCGGCGGCCACTTGGCGGACCGAGGGCAACGCGTCGCCCGGCTTGAGCAAGCCGTCGAGCATCATGGCGATGACCCGGTCTTTCAGTTGGCGATAGATGGGAGCGCCATCGCTCCATTGGAAAGCGGTCATGGTCAGCTCCGTTTACCGCTGCGCAGACCCTGCGCGAAAGAGAAGAAGGGGAGCGCCATGGCTTCACGGGCCTGGGCTCGGCGATGGCGGCTGTACGCCTTGGCCGAACCCGTCCCGGCCTGCGGTGCGACGGTTACCGGGGCGGCGACCGCACCGCTTACGGCGGCGGGATCGTTCGCACCGGTCACGGGAACCGCCATGATGAGGCCGGCGGTGGCGAGGCTCAGCACGAGGCCGAGGGCGTGGAGCGTATTGATCAGCTTGCGGTGCATGGGTCAACTCCTGTTCTTGTTGACTGGTGTTGTATGCAACTATAACACCAAAACACATCAGGTCAAGCCCCCCGGAAACCATTTCTACCCAACTGAAGTCATACTCCCGCCGTCACCCCCTCCTGGAGCCCCGTCATGCCCAAATTCCTGGCCAAAACCCTTGCCATAGCGGCCTTGTGCGGCCTGTCCGCCGTTGCCTGGGCGGCTGGAGGCGGGCTTCTGGACCGCAGCTACCGCCCCTTGGCCGGCAAGACCCCGGTCCATCTGGGCAAGACCTATCGAGGTCAGGTGCTCTTGGTGGTGAACACCGCCAGCAAATGCGGTTTCACCCCGCAATTCGAGGCGCTGGAAGCCATGCACGCGCGCTACAAGCCGCGCGGATTCGCGGTACTCGGTTTCCCGTCCGGCGATTTCATGGGCCAGGAATACGCCGACGAAAAAAAGATCCAGGAGTTCTGCACGC
>JAYUUH010000216.1:0-4824 GCA_043754745.1 Lysobacter sp. | reverse complement strand
CCACTTCGGCGGCCGCCCATTCGAGGGCTTCGCGTTCCTTGCGCTCGCGCTCGGATTTCTCGACGGCATCGATATACGTGTTGTCGATGCGGCGGGCGGCGATTTCGCGCAGTGCGAGCACTGTCGGCTTGTCGTTGGCCTCGCTGTTGTCGATCTGCGGCTCGACGCCGTTGGCGAGCTGACGCGCGCGCTTGGCGGCCATCATGACGAGCTCGAAACGGTTGTCGACGACTTGCAGACAATCTTCTACGGTAATGCGGGCCATGGCGCTCCCGGCGGCCAAAGGCCGTCCGACTGTTGTGTGTGAACCGGCGATTGTAGCGATTTCAGCGGCTTGCGCACAAGCTCGGGGATGTGGAACGTCGGATCCCGGCACTGTCGTTCACCTTTCGGCCCTTTTGAATCAACGACTTCCGCGAAACACCCTCATCCCTGCGGCAGGATCTGCCGGAACGTCAGATTGATCCGCTCCGCGACCGGGCGCGCGGTGCCGGGCAGCGCGTGGCGATAGCGGGCCTGGGTGTCGCCGCGCATCACCAGCAGGCTGCCGTGCGGCAGGTCTAGCGCCAGGGGCGGCCCCTCCCGGCGCGGTTTCAGGGCGAATCGCCGGGTCGCGCCGAGACTGATCGATGCGATCACCGGCTGCGAGCCGAGTTCAGGCTCGTCGTCGCTGTGCCAACCCATGCGATCGCGGCCATCGCGGTAGCGGTTGGCGAGCACGCTGTTGAAGTCCTGGCCCAGCGCTTCGCGCAACCGTTCGCGCACCGGCACCAGCGCCGCCGGCCAAGGCCGCGGCGCGAAACGGGTCCGCGAATAGGTGTAGACCGCCTCCGGATCGCCGATCCAGCAGCTCAACCGGGGCGAATCGACCTCACGCCCGAACATGCGGATGCGATGGATCTCCCACGGCACGTGCTCGCGCAGCGCGACCAGCAACGCGTCCGCCTCTGCCGCCGGCAGCCACGCGTGGTCCAGCCACAGCTCGGCGCCGGCAAGGTCGATGCGCTGCAATCCATTCGAAAAAAGCATCCGCGCATGCTGCCGATTTGCTCCCGCCACCGCAAACCCGGAAAATCCGGGATTCCTGGAACAACCCATGATCTACGCTGGAGCAGCCGCATGACCGACACCGCACACGCCGCCGCCGAGCCTGCCGAGATCGCGCCACCCGAGGTGGAGCGCGACGTGATGGAGTACGACGTCGTCGCCGTCGGCGCCGGCCCCGCGGGTCTGGCGTTCGCGATCCGGCTCAAGCAGTTGAACCCCGACATCAGCGTCTGCGTCATCGAAAAGGCCTCGACTATCGGTGCGCAGATCCTGTCCGGCGCGGTGATCGAAACCGGCCCGCTCGACAAATTGCTGCCGAACTGGCGCGACAACCCGCCGCCCATCTGCGTGCCGGCCACCGACGACGAATTCTGGCTGCTCAGCAGGACCGGCGGCCGCAAGCTGCCGGTACCGCCGGGCATGAACAACCACGGCAACGTGATCGTCTCGCTGGGCGCGATGTGCGCCTGGCTGGCGCCGCAGGCCGAGGCGCTGGGCGTCGAGATCTACCCGGGCTTCGCCGCCGCGGAGACGCTGCATGATGCGGATGGCAAGGTCATCGGCGTGCGCATCGGCGACATGGGCGTGGCGAAGGACGGCACGCACAAACCCGGCTTCACCGCGGGCATCGACATCCAAGCCAAGGTCACCGTGCTCGCCGAGGGCGCGCGCGGCCATCTCACCAAACGTCTGGTCCAGCGCTTCGGGCTGGACGCAGACAGCGACCCGCAGGGGTATTCGATCGGCATCAAGGAACTGTGGCAGGTGCCGGAGGACAGGGTCTCGCCCGGCAAGATCGTCCACAGCTTCGGCTGGCCGGCCGACAACCACACCTACGGCGGCAGCTTCCTGTATCACCTCGACAAGGGCCGGATCGCGCTGGGCTATGTCAGCGGCCTCGACTACAAGGACCCGGACTACAAACCGTGGGAAGCCTTCCAGCAGTGGAAGAATCATCCGATGATCAAGCCGCTGCTCGAAGGCGGCAACCTGGTGTCCGCGGGCGCGCGCGCCATCGTCACCGGCGGCTGGCAATCGCTGCCAAAGGTCGAAATGCCGGGCGCGCTGTTGATCGGCGACACCGCCGGGCTGCTCAACGTGCCCAAGATCAAAGGCACCCACCAGGCGATCCGTTCCGGCATGCTCGCCGCCGAACATCTGGTCGCGACATCGCTGGCGCCGGAAGGTTTCGACGTAAAACTTCGCGCCTCCGATGCGATGGCCGAGTTGAAGAAAGTCCGCAACATCAAGCCCGGCTTCAAACGCGGCCTGTGGTTCGGCATGCTCAACGCGGCATGGGAAACCGCGACCGGCGGCGCGTCCCCATGGACGCTGAGGAACAAGGCGGACTGGTCGTCGCTCGACAAACTCGGCACGCACGAGCAACCTAAACGCGATTACCTGGATCGCACGCTGGCGCCACGCGACCGACTCGCTTCTGTTTATTTCGCCGCGACCGAACACGACGA
This sequence comes from Lysobacter sp., assembly GCA_043754745.1. Classification (GTDB taxonomy): domain Bacteria; phylum Pseudomonadota; class Gammaproteobacteria; order Xanthomonadales; family Xanthomonadaceae; genus Lysobacter_I. The sequence goes on along the minus strand of JAYUUH010000216.1, from coordinate 2,308 downwards.
AGACCAGCCGGTGCATCTGCGGGTGCGCGACACCTCGATCTGCGTGACCACCTGCGCCGAGGAATACGGCAATCCCTGTACCCGATTCTGCCCGGCAGGCGTATACGAAATCGTCGACGATCACACTTCCGGCAATGGCAGCGGCAAACGGCTGCAGATCAACGCCGCCAACTGCGTACACTGCAAGACGTGCGACATCAAGGATCCTTACCAGATCATCGACTGGGTGACGCCGGAAGGCGGCGCCGGGCCGAACTATCAGAATCTCTGAGGCGCGCCATCCGGATTGCCTGAGACCCGCAATCCGGAAACCTGACTGGCGCGCGCCTCAGGCGGCAGTGCCGGCCGCACACCGTGCAACTGCTCCACTGTACACCGCGTTGAGATCAGGAAGACTTGTTCGTCGCTTCGACCCACACCGGTCTGAGGAAATACGGACAAAAGGGGGAAACATGGCGGACCTGCAAGAACTGAGTCGTGCGTTGCGATCGTTCGCGGAGAGCGCAGCGAGCGCGAAGGTATCCTTCTATTACGTCGACAGCGACGGCGTCTCCATGCGCGCGGGCTCGGTGCTTGTCGATCACGGCATCCGCGCCTATATCGATCACCGGCAACTCGCGCCGCAGGCGGCGATCGACGACATCCTGAAACTGAAACTGGTCAAGGTCGCCTCTCTGCAGATGGATCAGGTGCATCCGAATCCTGCATTGATCAGTGTCGATCTCGGTACTCTGATCGCCGATCTGCAGGCGGCGCCGCCGCCATCCGTAGCGGCGGCAACGTCAACGCCGCTGCCCGGATCCGAGACGCACGCCGCCGCGACGACGACCGAATTCCCGGCGGCCGCACCGCCATCGATCGACATCGCCAGCGAAGCGCAGCGCCTGCTCGAACCGCTGTTCGGCGTCGGTACCAGCAAGAAGATCGATGAATTCGCCAGGACGCATCCGCCTGCGGAACATCCCTACGAATTCCTGCTTCTGTGCCAGAAGCAGTCCAGCATCATGCTCGGCAGCGCCAAGGCCGAAGCGATGTTCAGACCGCTGTACGATCGGATCGCATCGGATCATCTGCAGCGTCGACGCTGATCCTCAAGCTCAGGATCCGCGCGTACGGGTTACTCGATCCCTTCCCAACACAGGAGCCGTTCCATGTCGGCAAATCGCACTCTCGTGGCGCTCTGGTTGCTCGCCATCGCCGTACTGCTCGTCATGCCGGTGCTCGGCACCGACGAGACCACCCGCCTGTACTATTCCAACGCCTGCCAGGTCGTCATCGTCATTGCTTGCGCACTGATCTGTTTTTCGACGATGCGCGCCTTCCCCGGCGAAAGCGCACTCGGCAAAGTCTGGGGCGCGATCGCGGGCGGCACGATGGCATGGGGTATCGCCGCCGCCGTGTTCGCTTCGTATCCGCTGCTGCACAACGGCGAAGACACGCCTTTCCCCTACTTGTCCGACATCGGCTATCTGCTGACCAGCCCGCTGATCACCATCGGCCTGTTGCTGTTCAAACGTTCGGCCGGCCTCGAAGTGCCGCTGTGGGGCAAGCTTCTCGCGCTCGCAGGTTTGCTCGTGTCGGGATTCATCGCCTTCCGCGCGAATGAGGAAGGCATGGCCGGTCCCGATATCGCGCTGAAACTCGTGTCGTTCGGATATTTCGCATTCGATCCGACCCTGCTCGCCGTAACCCTGCTCACCGCCAGTTCGTTCCGCGGCGGTGCTGTCGCTGCCTCGTGGTGGTTCGCCGTCGCCGGCATCCTCTGCTATTTCGTGGGCAACGCGCTTTACAACTATCTGGTCTCCACCGAGCAGTACCTGACCGGCTCGCCGATCGACGCGCTGTGGCTGCTTGGTTTCGGCCTGATCGCCTGCGCCGCGGTGAAAGCGCGCAAGCTGCTGACCTGATTCCTGTTCGCGGGATGCGCTTCCCGCAGATGCGACAAATCCCGCTCGTGCAATTACGAGCGGGCTTTGTCGTTCATGGCATCCGCCTCGTCCGGTCGACCGCAGAGCGAGGCGATGCCTTTCAGGCTACATCGAGCCGCGCTTCGCGGCCGGCGCCGTTTGCGGATCGATCGACGACTGTGGATTGCCAGGTTGCGTCGGGCTGTCGGCCATTTTCCGCAGGTTGTCCTGCATCGGCGCACTCGCCGCCTCGTTCCTGTCGATGAATGCCTTTCGCGCCGACGGACTGGACGGATCGCCTTCGCCGATGAACAGATTCTGCTGACCACCGGAGGTCGGGTTCCCCAACGCCACGTACTGGATGCTCTGCATGCCGTTCTGTTTCGCCAACACAGCCAGGC
>JAYUUH010000215.1:0-4825 GCA_043754745.1 Lysobacter sp. | reverse complement strand
CAGGCGTCGGGCGACGCTGTCCAACCGAACTCGACGAAGCTGGCTGTGGCCTGGGTCAGTTTGGGGAAAAAAGTGGCTGCAGGGCTCGAGCGCAGCGTGGTGCGGATGCCCACCTGCGTCAGCATCGCGGCCACCGCCTGGCAGACGTTTTCGCGCCAAGCCACGTTCACGCAGTCCAGCGTGATGCGAAAGCCGTTCGGGTATCCGGCCTCGCCCAGCAGCTGCCGCGCGCGCGCCGGGTCGTAGGGCAGGCGCTTGTCCAGCTCCGCCGGTGAGCCGTCGACCAGCGGGCTCAGGAAGGCGCCCGTCGGCACGGCCTGCCCACGCAGCACCTTGTCGACGATGAGCGGCACGTTGATGGCCTGGTACACGGCCCTGCGCACGCGCAGGTCCTTGAAGGGGTTTCGGCCTTTGATGTCGCTGTCCTGCAGTTCGTCTCGTGCCTGGTCGAAGGTGAGGTACTGCTGGCCGATGTCGGCGGTTTGCTGCAGCGTGACGCGCGGGTCGGCTTTCAGGCGCAGGATGTCTTGGTACGGCGGGTCGAGCACCAGATCGACTTCGCCGCTGGCCAGCGCGGCCAGGCGCGTGGCGTCGGACTTGATGGTGACGAAGTGCGCTTGCTCCAGGTTGCCGCTGCGCGTGTCGGCCCAGCCCCACCAGCCCGGATGTCGCTTGAGCACGGTGCGCACATCGGGCTCGTAGCGTTCGAGTTTGTAGGCCCCGGTGCCGTTGGCGTTGCGCACGCTGAAGGTCTCTTGCTTGGCGTTGAAGTCTTGTGCACGGGTTCGGAAAATTGATTCATCAGGAAGCCGACGGTGCCCAGCTTCATGCCGAATACCGGACGCGCGAGCGCACCGTGACGGTGCAGGGTATGCAGCATGAAGCCGTCGCCGCCGAGCGCGCAGACCACGTCGGCCTCGTCCGGCGCGCACTGGCCGTGACGCGCGGTCATCGCCGCGAGCGCGGCCTGCGCTTCGGCGGTGGGACTGGCGAGAAAGGCGATTCGCTGTGCGGTCACACGGGCTCCATGCGGGGCGCGGGCGAGCGCCCGCCACGCGAGGATAGCGGATGCGCCGCGCCTGCGTAGGGGTGCGAGCAACCGGAAGCGCCGCCGCAAACCTCCCTGAAAACGCCTCCGCGGAACGTCTCCGCAAACGCGAACGGCCCCGGTCGCCCGGAGCCGTTCACAAACAACACCATCCGGATACGTCGGGCGCCGGGCTCAGCCTTGGACCGACAACATCGACAGCCTGCGCACCGCGACCGAAGCGGTCGGGTAATCCAGGGTTTTCTGCGCCGCCAGTTCGCCCAGCATGTTCTGGGTGAAACGCAGCGAAGCGTCGTCGCGTTCGATCCAGTGCTTGAGCTTCGCGTCGGCGTTCGCGCCCGGCGCATCCAGCACCTGCATCGTCAACAGGCGCTGCTGCGCCGCCAGTTCGTCGCGCAGCGAGCCGCGCGCGACCGCATGCCAGCGCCCGTCGACCGCCAGCGTGTCGATCTGCGCATACAGCCACGGCAGCTTCAGCGCGTCGCCCACGCGGAAATGCGCCCGGGCCACGTCGACCGGCTTGAGCTTGCGCGCGCGCGCCACTTCGATGATGTCGCAGCACCATTCGAGGTAAGGCAACGCCGCCAGCTGTTTGGCCAGCGGTTCCGGCAAACCCTTGGCCTTCCAGTCGGCGTAGCTGGCGTCATAGGCCGGACGCATCGTGGGCGGCAGGATGCCCGAGCCGGCGCGGATCTCGCGGAAGCCGTCGTGATAGCGCTCGACCGCCGTGGCGATCCCCGGAATCGGGCCGGGGCGCGACAGCAGCCAACGCGTCATCGAGCGCTGCAGCGACCAGATCACCTGCAACGCGTCGACCTGCACCGACTCCGGCACCTTGCCGTCGAGCGCGTCGATCTGCGCCCACAGCTCGCGCGCGTCCAGCGTCTCGCGGGTGATGCTGAAGGCCTTCGCGACTTCGCCCGGGCTGCGGCCGGTGTCTTCGGTCATGCGCAAGGTGAACGTCGCGCCCATGCGGTTGACCATCGAGTTGGTCACCGCGGTGGCGATGATCTCGCGCTTCAGGCGATGCTGTTCCATCGCCTTGGCGTATTTCTTCTGCAGCGGCGCCGGGAAGTAGCGCACCAGTTCCTTGGACAGATACGGGTCTTCCGGCACGTCGGAAGCGAGCAACTGTTGGAACAGCACGATCTTGGAGTACGAGAGCAGCACCGAGAGTTCCGGGCGGGTCAGGCCGATGCGACGGGCCTTGCGCTCCGCGATCTCGGCGTCGCTGGGCAGATATTCGATCTGGCGATCGAGCAGGCCCTGCGACTCCAGCGTGCGGATGAAATGCTGCTTGGAACCGAGGCGCGACAGACTCATCCGCTGCATCAGGCTCAAGGCCTGGTTCTGGCGATAGTTGTCGTTCAAGACCAGCTGCGCGACTTCGTCGGTCATCGACGCCAGCAGCTTGTTGCGCTCGATCATGGTCAGCTTTTTGCGCTGCACTTCGGCGTTGAGCAGTATCTTGATGTTGACCTCGTGATCGGACGTATCCACGCCCGCCGAGTTGTCGATGAAGTCGGTGTTGAGCAGCACGCCGTTCAAGGCGGCTTCGATGCGGCCCAACTGGGTCAGGCCGAGGTTGCCGCCCTCGCCCACCATTTTGCAGCGCAGCTCGGCGCCGTTGACGCGCAGACCATTGTTGGCGCGGTCGCCGACATCGACATGGGTTTCGCTGGCGGCCTTGACGTAGGTGCCGATGCCTCCGTTCCACAACAGGTCGACCGGCGCCTTCAGGATCGCGTTCATCAGCTCCATCGGGCTCATCGAGGCCGCGTCGGACTCGATGCCGAGCACGGCCTTGATCTCGGGCGACAGCGCAATCGCCTTGGCCGAACGCGGGAATACGCCGCCGCCCTTGCTGATCAGCGAGGCGTCGTAATCGGCCCAGCTCGAACGCGGCAGCTTGAACATGCGGTCGCGTTCCTTGAACGAGATCGCGGCGTCCGGATCCGGGTCGAGGAAGATGTGGCGGTGATCGAACGCGGCCAGCAGGCGGATGTGTTCGGACAGCAGCATGCCGTTGCCGAACACGTCGCCGGACATGTCGCCGATGCCCACGCAGGTGAAGTCCTGGGTCTGCGAATCGCGGCCCAGCGCGCGGAAGTGGCGCATGACCGATTCCCAACCGCCGCGCGCGGTGATGCCCATGCCCTTGTGGTCGTAACCGACCGAGCCGCCGGACGCGAAGGCATCGTCGAGCCAGAAACCATGCGCGTTGGCGATGCCGTTGGCGATGTCGGAGAACGTGGCCGTGCCCTTGTCGGCGGCGACCACGAGATACGGATCGTCGCCGTCGTGGCGCACCACTTCGTCCGGCGCCACGATCCTGCCGGTGGTCGAAATGTTGTCGGTGATGTCGAGCAGGGCGTTGATGAAGCGCTTGTAACAGGCAACGCCTTCGTTGAACCAGGCGTCGCGGTCGACCGACGGATCGGGCAATTGCTTGCAGAAGAAGCCGCCCTTCGAGCCCACCGGCACGATCACCGTGTTCTTCACCATCTGCGCCTTGACCAGGCCCAGCACTTCGGTGCGGAAGTCTTCGCGACGATCCGACCAGCGCAGGCCGCCGCGCGCGACGGGGCCGAAGCGCAGATGCACGCCTTCGACGCGCGGGCCGCAGACGAAGATTTCGCGGTAAGGCCGCGGCTTCGGCAGGTCCGGCACCTTCGACGGATCGAACTTGAAGCTGAGGTAATCGGCCGGGCCGCCGTCGGCGCGCAGGCCGTCCTTGTACCGGCCGCTGCGGTAGCGGATGTAGTAGTTGGTGCGCAGCGTCGCTTCGATCACGCTGACGAAACCGCGCAGGATGCGGTCTTCGTCGAGGCTGGACACCCGGTCAAGCAGCGCCTTGATCGACTCGCGCGTGGCGTCGATCTGCACCTCACGCTTCGCGGAACGCGCGGCGATCACCGGCTCCACCGCGGCCAGCATCGCCGCATCGTCGCCGGCCAGCGCCGCGAACTGGCGGCGCAGCTGCGCCATGCCGGTCTGGATGTCGGCCTTGCTCTCGCTGCCGGTCGCCGGATCGAAGCGCGCTTCAAACAGTTCGGTCAGCAGGCGGGCGAGGATCGGATAGCGCGCGAAGGTTTCCTCGACGTAGGTCTGCGAGAACGGCACGCCGACCTGCAGCAGGTACTTGCAGTAGGCGCGCAGCATCGCCACTTGGCGCCACGACAGATTGGCCGCGAGGATCAGGCGATTGAAGCCGTCGTTCTCGGCATTGCCGCGCCAGATCTGGCCGAACGCATCCTCGAAGGTCTCGTCGAAATCGTCGACGTTGAGATCGCCACGGGCGACTTCAACCTCGAAATCCTGGATGAAGGCGACCCGGCCGTCCACCGCTATCCGGTACGGATGCTCGGAGATCACCCGCAGGCCCATGTTCTCCATCATCGGCAATGCGTCGGACAGCGGAATATCGTCGTTCAACCGGTAGAACTTGAAGCGCAGGCCGCCTTCCTGGTCGCGGCACAGGCTCAGGCGCAGATCGTTGTCGGGGGTGAGCGACGCGAGTTGTTCGACATCGTCGGCGGCGACCGCGGACGAGACTTTCTCGATGTAGCCGGCCGGCAGCGCGCGACCGTAGCGGTTGGCGAGCGCGAGGCCCTGCTCTTCGCCGTGGCGCGAGACCAGCGTCTCGCGCAGATCGTCCTGCCAGTTGCGCACGATCGCGGACAACTTGGCGTCGATCTGCGCGGCGTCGACCTCGACCGCCTCACCCTTGCGCGGGCGCACCAGCATGTGCAACTGCGCCAGCGGCGAGTCGCCGAG
>JAYUUH010000214.1:0-4831 GCA_043754745.1 Lysobacter sp. | reverse complement strand
CATCGACGTGGCCGGCGCAATTGCTGCTTTCCGTGAGGTTCAGCCCGCAGGGTGCAATCGTTTTCCGGTTGACCGTCGGTGCTTGCGGGCGTACACCCGGCGGACGACTCTGGAGCCTGCCATGCGCCTGCCTGCCCTGTTCGCGATGGCCCTCGGCCTCGCCGCATCCTTTTTCGCCGTTTCGATCCATGCCGCACCGATTGGGGATCCGATGAATGCTTCCGTGGACGAACGCTATCGGCCGAAGCCCTACATCACCCTGAAACACCCGGAGTGGTCGAAGGATGCGGTGCTGTACCAGATCAATACCCGGCAGTTCACGCCGGAAGGCACGTTTCGCGCCGCCGAACGCGAACTGCCGCGGCTCAAGAAACTCTGCGTCGACATCCTGTGGCTGATGCCGGTGCATCCGATCGGTGAGAAGAATCGCAAGGGCACGCTCGGCAGCCCGTATTCGGTGCGCGACTATTACGGCGTGAATCCCGAGTTCGGCACGCTCGACGATCTCAAGCATTTCGTCGACGCCGCGCACGCGCAGGGCATGTACGTGATCCTCGACTGGATCGCGAATCACACCGCCTGGGACAATCCGCTGGTCGCGCAGCATCCGGAGTGGTACCAGCGCGACTGGAAGGGCGAATTCCGGCCGACGCCGTGGTGGGACTGGTCGGACATCATCAATCTCGATTACGACCAGCCCGGACTGCGCAAATACATGACCGAGGCAATGGCGTATTGGGTGCGCGAGGTCGGCATCGACGGTTATCGCTGCGACGTCGCGGGTTTCGTGCCGCTGGATTTCTGGAACAACCTGCGCAAGGAACTGGATGCGATCAGGCCGGCTTCTGAAGGCGTTTTCATGCTCGCCGAGTGGGAGTCCCGCGATCTGCACGCCGAAGCCTTCGATGCGACCTATGCCTGGAGTTGGGAGGCCGCGATGCAAGCCATCGCTGCCGGCAAGGCCGACGTGAGCAAGCTCTACACTTATTATTCGTGGAACGAGGCGTTTTTCCCCCGCGGCGCGATGCGCATGACCTTCGTCAGCAACCACGACAAGAATTCGTGGGAAGGCACCGAGTTCGAGCTGTTCGGCGACGCGCTGCCCGCGGCGATGGTGCTGTCGTTCGTGGGCGAAGGCATGCCGTTGATCTACAACGGCCAGGAAGCTGGCAATCCGCGCCGTCTGAAGTTCTTCGAGAAGGATCCGATCGCGTGGCGCGAACATCCGAACGGCGCACTGTATGCGGATCTCATTCAACTGCGGAAAAAGACGACCGCGCTGTGGAACGGCCAATGGGGCGCGATGATGGTGCACGTCCCCAACGACAAGCTCGCGCAGGTGCTGAGCTTCGTCCGCCAGGATGCCAACGGCAAGGTGTTCGCGGTCTTCAATCTTTCCGCCGAGCCGCAGACGGTGCGCTTCGAGCAGACCCTCTTCCACGGTCGTTACATCGAGCATTTCAGCCGCGAATCCGCGACACTCGATGCATCGACCGTGCTGGAGCTGAAGCCATGGGACTACCGGGTGTTCGTGCGCTGATCCGTGGTTTCGCGTTCGCGGGTGTCATGACGATGACCGCGGCGCTGGCCGGCTGTTCGACGATGCGGACTGAATCCGCTTCCGGCGCATTCGTCGAGCGTAGCGTGACCGTCGGCGGCGCTGCGTATCGCTATCAGGTGTTCGTACCCGCGCGGAGCTCGCGCAGCGCAAAGTCGCCGACCATTCCGCTCCCGATCATCATGTTCCTCCATGGCACCGGCGAACGCGGCAGCGACGGCGACAAGCCGACGCGGGTGGGGCTGGGCCCGTACATCCGCGCGCATGCCGATACCTTCCCGGCCATTGCGGTGTTTCCGCAGGCGCCCGACGGTCGCGACTGGAACGGCGTCGCCGCGGAGATCGCATTCGCCGCGCTTGACGCCGCCACGGAAGAGTTCGCTGGCGACCGCGACCGCAGCTATCTCACCGGACTGTCGATGGGCGGCTACGGCACCTGGGAACTCGCGCTGATGCAGCCGCAGCGTTTCGCGGCGCTGGCGCCGGTGTGCGGCGGACTCACCGCGCCGCGCGCTGAACGAAATCTCGCCGTCACGCCTCTGCAGGGCGAAGTCGATCCGCCGGCCGCGCTGGCGCGGCGCCTGAAACATCTGCCGGCATGGATCTTCCACGGGGCGAAGGACGACGTGGTGCCGCCGCGCGAATCGCGCGAGGTCGCAATCGCGCTGAAAGCGGTCGGTGCCGACGTGCGTTACACCGAATTCCCGGAAGCGAACCACAACAGCTGGGACCCCGCGTATTCGCAGACGCCCGAGCTGTGGACTTGGCTGTTCGCGCAGCGCCGGAAGTGATGCACAGAGCTTGTCATTCTCGGCGCTGCTGCAATGACGACAGAGAACGTATTTCATCCCACGTAGAGCGGCTTTTAGGCCGGCCCAGGCAGAACCCGATCAGCGACGACATCAGGGCCGTGCCCACGGCCGACGAAAACGAAGCGGTTGCGTATCGGAAGCAGCCCTCCGAAGGCCGCCCACGGGGCACGCCTTCAGCGCTCCGTTTGCGGCGACTTCAGCGCGATCGCGCGCGAACCGGAAATGATCATCGTCACCATCGTGCTGAGCTGATCGATCAGCTCGCGGTCGCGCTCCGGCGGCAGGTCCATCGCCATTGCGCCCATCCCGAACACCAGGCGGGTGATGGCTTTGGAGACCAGCGCGGGTTCGTGCATGACCGCGCCTTCGGCCGCCGCAAGCCGCACCAGGTCGGTGCGCAGTTCGTCTTCGAAGAATGTCAGCTCGCGGTCGACCGCCTGTTTGAACGCATCCGAGCCCACAGTGCCTTCGCGCAGCAGCACGTGCAGCAGTTTGTCGTCGGCGCGGACCTGTTGCATGAAGGTCTCGACCGAGCCGCGGACGATCCCGCGTTGGGTCTCGGCGCGATGGCGCGCGGCGCCCACGATCTTGCGCAACGAGCGCCCGGCTACGTCGATCAACGCCACCGCCAGTTCGTCCATGTCGCGGAACTGGCGATAGAAGCTGTTGGGGGCGATGCCCGCCTCGCGCGCGACCTCGCGCAGGCTCAGGCTCGACACGCTGCGATGCGGCCCGATCAGGCGCAGCGCCGCCACCAGCAGGTCGTCCCGCGAGATCGAGGTCTTGCGCCCGGTGTGGAGGTCGGCGCTGTCGGCGGAGATCTGTTCGGTCACGGGGCGCGGTAGGGAAGGCTGAGTGACCGCATCATAGCCCTGTCACAAAATATACACTTGTATAGACAAATGTATTCTCGCCTGTATAGTGACGGCATGAACGCTGCCGCCAGTCCCGCCCCCACTCCGGCCGATGCGCCCGGCCGCCCTCACGGCCGTCGGCGGTTCGAGCGCCCTTTACTGCAGCGCCTCGCGCGGACGCTGCTGGCGCCGGATGCCTTCGATTTCTGGGCATCCCGGCTGCGTCCGGGCTGGTCCTGGGATCGCCCGCTGGCGCGGATCGTGTCCCGTCGGTCCGAATCCACGGATTCTTTCACCCTGTTGTTGCAGCCGAACCGGCATTGGGGCGGCTTCAAGCCCGGCCAGCATCTGAACATCGGCGCCGAGATCGACGGCACTCGCATCACCCGCAGCTACAGCCTCAGCGACGCCCCCCGCGCCGATGGCCGCATCGCGATCACGGTCAAGGCGATGCCCGGCGGCAGGCTCAGCCAGCACCTGTGCCATGCGGCCCGGATCGGCGAGGTGCTGATGCTGGGCCCGGCGTTCGGCGAGATGACCTTGCCGGAAATACCTGAAGGCGCCTGCCCCGAAGGTGCCTGCCTCGAAGGCGCATGGCTGTTCCTCGCCGCCGGCAGCGGCATCACTCCGCTGATGGCGATGGTCCGCGCGCAAACTGCGCTGGGCATGCCGGTGCCGCTGGCCCTGATCTACTGGGCGCGGACCCGCGACGAACTGTGTTTCGTCGAAGAACTGCGCGCACTGGCCGCGCGGCAGCCGAATTTCCGCGTCGATTTCGTGTTGACGCGCGATGCCGCCGCGAGCGATGCCGAAGCCGGCGATCTCCGTCATGGCCGCATCGATGCGCAGTCGCTGTCCACGCTCGCGCCGGATCTGCACCAGCGGCGCGTGTTCGCCTGCGGCCCGGACGGTTTCGTCGCCGTGGCGCGCGCGCTGGTCGCAGATCGCGCGGTGGCGTTCCGGTCCGAAGCCTTCACGCCGCCGTCGCAGTTGCTGTTCGACGACGAAGCCGAAGCACCGCGCCACGTGCGGATCGCGCTCGCGAAAAGCGGACGCACGCTCGACGTGCTGCGCGGCACGTCCCTGCTCGTGGCGCTGGAAGACGCGGGCCTGAAACCGGCTTCCGGCTGCCGCATGGGCATCTGCAATACCTGCGCCTGCGGCAAACGCGCCGGCACCACCCGACATCTGCATACCGGCGACATCGAACGCGAACCGGTGTCCGCGCTGCGCCTGTGCGTGAACAGTGCCGGCAGCGATCTCATCCTCGACCTGTGACCCGTCCATGACCGCACATGCCGCGAACCGTACCCTCACCGCCGACGAACTCGAACGCTTCGGGCACGAACTCGATGCCGTGCGTGCGCGCACCGCCGCGACGCTGGGCCAGCGCGATGCCGACTACATCCGCGCCGTCGTCGCCGGCGTGCGCTGGACGGGTTTCGCGGGGCGCCTGCTGCTGTGGGGCGGCGCGGTCGGCGGCGGGTTGCTCGGCGACTTCACGCACATCGCGCCGCTGTCGGCCTTGATCGTCGGCACGCTGTTGCTGGGCCTGTCGAAGATCCTCGAAAACATGGAGCTGGGCCACAACGTCATGCACGGCCAGT
>JAYUUH010000213.1:0-4836 GCA_043754745.1 Lysobacter sp. | reverse complement strand
GCGCTTCGGGACTGCTGTTGTCCCAGCGCAAGGTGCTTTGCGCCGACAGTCCGGTCGCGAGCGGCAACAACATCGCCACCATACCGGTACGCCACGCCACAGCGGCGGAACGCGAACGTCCCTGATGCGATTGCCTGCGACGCATGTGCTTGTCTTTCATCGCGAGCCCCCCCTGCGTATGCTTCGCGCAGGTTAGTGTCGGAAGAGTTCCGTCCGGAAGCGCGTCGTCCGCCATGTGCAGGCAGTCATCGCTTCCCGGCCATTCGGACCGATCATAGCGCCTGTTGCGCCATTTGCATGAACAAGGGGAGATTTGATGGTTATTTTGTTGATCCTGCTCGCAATTCTCGTCGTCGGCGCGATCTGGGGCGTCGGCGTGTACAACGGCCTGATCACCTCCCGCAATGGCTACAAGAATGGATTCGCACAGATCGATGTTCAGCTTCAGCGGCGCTTCGACCTCATTCCCAATCTGGTCGAAACCGCCAAGGGCTATCTCGAGCATGAGCGCGAAACCCTCGATGCGGTGATCTCGGCGCGCTCCACCGCACAGTCGGGCCTTGCGGCGGCCAAGGCCAATCCCGGCGATCCCGAGGCGATGGCGACGCTGGCCGCCGCGCAGGGCCAGTTGAACGCTGGCCTTGGCCGTCTGCTCGCGATCGCGGAGGCCTATCCGGACCTCAAGGCCAACCAGAATATGATGCAACTCACCGAAGAACTTACCAGCACCGAGAACAAGGTCGCGTTCGCGCGCCAGGCGTTCAACGACGCGGTGATGGCGTTCAACAACAAGCGCGAAGTGTTCCCGTCCAGCATGATCGCCGGCATGTTCAACTTCCCGGCCGCCACCCAGCTCGCGATCCCGGCCGACAAGCCGGAAATGCGCGATGCACCCAAGGTGCAGTTCTGAAACGGGTGATGGGGTTGTTGCCGCCCTTGCCGATGGCCGCCGCACACTTGCATTTCCAGGAAGCGCCATTCCGGGCCCCCGCATGAATTTCTTCGAACATCAGGCCGCCGCGCGCAAGGCCTCCATCCGACTCGTGCTGTTGTTCGTCCTGGCGGTAATCGGGATCGTGTGCGCAGTGGATGTCGCGGTGTTGATCGCCCTCGGCGTCAATGATGAATCCACGCCCGGGCAGGCGGCCGCGCTGCTGGTCGTCGCTTCGCTGGTCACGGCCGCGATCATCGGCCTGGGGTCGCTGTATCGCATCGCCAGCCTGCGCGGCGGCGGCGAAACGGTGGCGCAGCAGATGGGCGGCGTGCCGGTGCCCGAACAGACCCGCGACCCGCAGCTGCGCCGGCTGCGCAACGTCGTGGAAGAAATCGCCATTGCTTCGGGCGTGCCGATGCCCAAGCTGTATGTTCTCGAGCATGAGGCGGGCATCAATGCCTTCGCCGCCGGCTATGGGCCCTCCGACGCCGTGGTCGCGGTCACCCGCGGCGCGCTGGACCGGCTCAATCGCGATGAGCTGCAGGGCGTGATCGCGCACGAGTTCAGCCATATCCTCAACGGCGACATGCGCCTGAACATCCGCCTGATCGGCGTGCTGTTCGGCATCCTGATGCTGGGCGTCATCGGCCGCAAGATTCTGGAGCACGGCCGCTTCGGCGGCCGCGACAAGGGCGTCGGCGCGGTGCTGGTAGCGGCGCTGGTTGCGATGGCCGTCGGTTATATCGGCCTGTTCTTCGGGCGGATGATCAAAGCCGGCGTCAGCCGTTCCCGGGAAGCGCTCGCCGACGCTTCGGCAGTGCAGTTCACCCGCCAGACCGCGGGTCTGGCCGGCGCGCTGAAGAAGATCGGTGGCATCGGCGATGGCGCGAAACTCGAACGCGCCAGCGACGCCGAGGAAGTGAGCCACATGTTGTTCGGCGACGGCGTCGGTCTCGGCGGCATGTTCGCCACCCATCCGCCGCTGCTGCAGCGGATCCAGGCGCTGGATCCGAGCTTCCGCAAAGACCAGCTCGCAAGCCTGCATCAGCGTTGGCTCAGTCAGCCGCCGAACGGTCTGGAGGAAGACGCGCGATTGGGCCTGAGCGACGGCAAAAGCGAGCGCCTGCCGGGCCCGGAAGCCAAATTCAGTGTCAGCCCGCCGATGGTGGTGGCCCAGGTCGCGCATCCGGCCGCGGACGACTACCGTCGCGCCGATGTCATCGTTTCGACCATTCCCGAACCGCTGCGCGCGCTGGCCGCGAACCGCGAAGACGTGGTGCCGCTGATGCTGGCGCTGCTGCTCGACGAGAACACTTCGGTGCAAGGCAAGCAGCATGCGGAGATCGCCGCGCGGCTGGGCCGCGAGACCGCGGTCTTCGCCCAGGCCATGCGCAGCGAACAGCTCGGCGCGCTGCACCCGATGCAGCGTCTGCCGCTGGCCGCGCTGGCGTTCCCGGTGCTGCGCCTGCGCCCGCGTCCGGAGCTCAGCGTCGTGCTCGACACCGTGCACGCCGTGGTCAACACCGACGGCCGCGTGTCGGTGTTCGAATACTGCCTGGGCACGCTGCTGCAACGCCAGTTGCGCGAATCGCTCGACCCTTCGCGGCACGCGCCGTTCGGCCGCCACAAGCTCACCGACGCCAAGCGCGAGGCCGCGATCCTGCTGGCGCTGGTCGCCCAGGCCGGCCACGACAATCCGCACGACGCTCTGCGCGCCTACCTCGCAGGCCTGCAGCGCGTGCTGCCGCTCGAACACATCGATTACGCGCCGTCGCCGGAAGGCGTGCTTGCGCTGGAAGCGGTGTGGCCGGTGCTCAATCGCCTCAACCCCGCCGCCAAGCAGGCGATGGTGGAAGCCGTCACCGCCGCGGTCAGCCATGACGGCAGGCTCAGCGTGAACGAAGCGGAGTTGCTGCGCACCGTCTGCGGTGTGCTGCATTGTCCGCTGCCGCCGATGTTGGAGTTGGGGTAAGTCGGGCTCTGGTCCTCGCGGCATATCCGTTGGCGGCGCGCACAGCGGGAAACTGCGGGAGCGGTTGCCATCCCGAATCACCCGGGCACTTGGACGCTGAACTTTGCCGGGGCAGACTGCTCCAACCCTCATGCGCCCGCATCCCGCATCCATCGTCTGTCTGATCGCGCTGCTGTCCTTCGCGGACGCGTCCGCGCGCGCGCCATCGACGAACCCGCTTACGGTGCGTGCCGGCGCGAGTGAATTGAACATCGAAGTCTTCGGCATCGAAGACCCTGCACGCGTGGCGATGCTGCAGCGTTGGGTCGAAGAGGCTGCACGCGCGACGATATTGCCGTCCGGGCACTTCCCGCTGCGTTCGGCGCGGGTCGAAGTGCGCGAGATGCAGAGTCGCAGCGACAGCCCGGTCCCTTGGGGGCAGACGTCGCGTGATGGCGATGTGTCGGTGCTGCTCTATGTGCGGCGCGATGCGGGCTATGAAGAACTGCGCGCGGATTGGACGGCGGTACACGAGTTCTCGCATCTGGCGCATCCGTATCTCGGCGAGCGCGGGCGCTGGCTGGCTGAGGGGTTGGCGAGCTATCACCAGAATGTCCTGCGCGCGCGTGCGGGGCTGCTGGCGCCGGAGGAGGCCTGGCGAAAGCTCGATGCCGGTTTCCAGCGCGGCGAGGCGGTCGCGGGCGGGCCAACGCTCGATGCGATGGGTCGCCAGCGCGGCGGCACCATGCGCCTGTACTGGGCGGGCGCCGTGTACTGGCTGGAGATGGATCTGGCGCTCCGCCGCGATCACGCCATGACACTGGAGGCGGTGTTCGACCGCTACGCCCGCTGCTGTCTCGACGGCGTCGCGCACGTGGCGCCGGAAGATTTCGTCGCTGCGCTTGATCGCGCAGCGGGCATCGAGATATTCGCAGGGCGGTATCGCGACTACGCCGAGTCGACGGTATTTCCGTCGCTGGCCGGCAGCTATCGCACGCTGGGAATCGAGCGCTCGGGCGCTGGACTGAGTTTTTCCGATGTGCCGGTTGAACGGCGACTGCGCGAAGCAATGACGCAGAGATCGGCGCCCCGCTGAGTCAATAGTCGCCAAGACGCCAGCAGGTTGCCGGCGACCAATAACGGCAGGATCACCGCGAGATAGGTCGCGGGCTTGTGCGACGACATGACGTTCAATCGCAGGCTGTTGGCAGACCCTGGTCGTTCAGTCCGCAGGGTTTGCGCTTAATCGCTTCAAGAACCTGTCCAGGCCTGAAGTCACGTCATCGTCGTCCACGAAATCGCGGAACTCGCCGGCGTCGTAGAAACGGCCGTAGCAGAACTTGCAGCTCTCGAAGCGGATATGCGGCTGGTGCGGGTCGACCATGTGGATCAGCGGGTAGTGGTCGCAGGCTGGGCAGAGCAGGGCGACAGCGGCAGGTGCTGTCGGGTCGAAGAATACGTTTTCAGCGGGGGGCGCCGGATCTGCCAGATCGATCGTTTCCGCCTGATCGCGCAGTTGCTCATGCGCCATCAGTTCGAACCACATGCCCTTGCAGGCTTCGCAGCGGTGGACGGGCTCTTCCAGACCGGCGAGCAAGTGCATCGGGGATTGGCATTTGGGGCACTGCATGGGCGGCAGCCGGTTCGAGGGGGCAGCCGCCATTTTGCAGGAGTGCGGCGACGCCGTCTCCCTCAGCCCCCCCGGCGAGGGTCAGTCGCCCAGCAGCTTCACGAAGCGCACCGCACCGTCGGAAAAGCCGCAGGCGCGATAGAAGGCGTGGGCTTCGGTACGGTGGCCGGCGCTGGTGACTTCCAGTCGCGCGGCGCCACCGGTGCGGGCGCGGCGCTCGGCGTCGCGCAGCAGCAGGCGACCGACGCCGCGACCCTGGGCATCCGGCGAGACCACCAGAGCGGTGACCCGGCAGGTGGTGGTGTCCAGCGGCAGGTAATA